>JANYAW010000172.1 GCA_025361105.1 Rhodocyclaceae bacterium
CTCGGGTTACTTTCAGCAGCAATATTTTGTCTATGGCCGTGAGGGTGAAACCTGCCGCGTTTGTCAATCGCCGATACGCGAAATCCGCCAAGCTCAGCGTGCGACCTTCTTTTGCGCGCGATGCCAGCGATAGCGGTGCTAGGTTTTGGTCGCACTAACATTCACAGTTCATCCGCCCAAAACCGCCGTTCATCGCATTAGGTGATTTTTTCGCACGCCGTTGCTACTAAGATGCCGGTTCGCACCGCGACCGTTTCCAAAAAGCTTCGTGGGCTTGAAATTCACTATCCACAACGCAGAAAACTCTTGGAGGAAAGCCACATGATTCAGCGTCGTTTCCAATCTCGACTGAAAGTCCTTGCAGTATCCCTATTGTGCGTCGGCCTGACCGGCTTGGTTGCTGCCGCCGAATTGAAATCCGGTGTCGAGTCGCAGTATTTCGACCCCAGCGTCCGGATTCAAGACAATATATTTCTGGCGGTGAACGGTACCTGGATTAAGAACACACCGATTCCTGCTGACAAAGGTCGTTACGGTTCGTTTGACATATTGCGTGACAACAGCGAGAGCCGCACGCGAATGATTATTGAAGAAGCCGCCGCCAAAAAACAAGCCAAGAGCAGCGAGGGTGAAAAAATCGGCCTGCTCTACAGCAGCTTTATGGACGAAGCCACAGTCGAGCGTTTGGGCATCAAGCCACTGGCTGCCGACATGAAGAAAATTGCTGCGATCAAAACCACGAAAGACATCGCTGCGATGATGGGGGATATGCAAACGGCACAGATCAACGGGCCATTGCGGCTTGATGTCGGCCAAGACTCAAAGGACTCCACGCGCTATCAAACCGATGTACGTCAAGGCGGTCTGGGCATGCCTGACCGCGATTACTATTTGAAAGACGATCCTCGCTTCAAAACTGCCCGCGATGCCTATGTGGTGTATCTCACAACGCTATTCAAACTGTCTGGTGACAAGGCACCTGAGGCTGCTGCTGCGAGCGTGATGAAGCTTGAAATGGCGCTGGCGCAGATTCAATGGACGAAAGTCGAAAATCGCAATCCTGAAAAAACTTACAACAAAAAAACACCCGCCGATTTGGCCAAACTCACGCCCGAATTTGATTGGGCGAGTTACCTCACCGCAGGTCACGTCGGCAAAATTGGTGATTTGAATTTGAACCAGCCCAGCTATGCAATTGGCCTGGGCAAATTGATCGCCAGTGAGCCGCTTGCCGTGTGGCAAGCGTATTTGAAAGCGCGCTTGCTCGATGACGCAGCACCTGCACTGCCCAAGGCTTTTGTCGATGCGCGCTTTGAATTCCGTGGCAAAACATTAAACGGCACGAAGGAAAATCAGCCGCGCTGGAAGCGTGGTGTGGCAGCTGTGGAAAACGGCATGGGCGAAGCAATTGGTCAAATTTATGTCGCCAAATATTTCCCACCAGCGTCGAAGGCCAAGATGGATGAATTGGTCGCCAATTTGTTGAAAGCGTTTCAGGTCAGCATTGATGGATTGACCTGGATGTCGCCCACCACCAAGGTGCAAGCGCAACGCAAGCTCTCCACTTTCATGCCGAAAATTGGTTATCCGAAGAAATGGCAAAACTATGCCAAGCTGGAAATCAAGCCCAACGACTTGTATGGCAACCTGGTACGTTCAGCGCGCTTCGCGTATCAATTCTCGGTGGACAAACTGGGCAAACCCATCGACCGTGATGAATGGGGCATGACACCGCAAACCGTCAACGCTTATTACAATCCTTCGCTCAATGAAATTGTTTTCCCCGCAGCGATTTTGCAATATCCCTTCTTCAGCCAAGACGTTGACGACGCAGTGAATTACGGTGGCATTGGTGCAGTGATTGGCCACGAAGTCGGCCACGGTTTTGACGACCAAGGTAGCCAGTTTGATGCCGACGGCAACTTGAAAAATTGGTGGACGGATGAAGATCGCAAGGCCTTCACCGAACTGACCAGCAAACTCGTCGCGCAATACAACAGTTATGAACCACTGCCCGGCAAAAACATCAACGGCGAACTGACTTTGAGTGAAAACATCGGCGACTTGTCGGGAATGCAAATCGCGTTCAAAGCCTATCGTCTGTCGCTAAATGGCAAAGAAGCGCCGGTGATTAACGGCATGAGTGGCAACGAGCGTTTCTTCTACGGCTTCGCGCAAATCTGGCGTAGCGTGATGCGCGACGAAATGATGCTCAATCGTCTCGTGTCCGATCCACATTCACCGGGCAACTATCGCCCCGTCGGTTCGGCCTCAAATTCCGATGCCTTCCACGAAACTTTCAAGCTCCAGCCCGGCGACAAAATGTATAAGCCGGAGAATGAGCGGATTCGGATTTGGTAACGGGTTTGTAAATTGCGTTTTCAGCGTAGTGAAAAAAACAGCGGCTTGCCGCTGTTTTTTTCTGCCGCTTTATGCCGACTTCTTGGTCAGCACGTAATACTTTGCCATCAACATATCTTTTGATTCGACGTTGTCGACATCGTTTGGAATGCAATCGACAGGACAGACTTCACGGCATTGCGGAGTATCAAAATGTCCGACGCATTCGGTACATGCTGTGCCGGCGGAATGAATCGGTTCCAGTCATGGGTGCCG
>JANYAW010000235.1 GCA_025361105.1 Rhodocyclaceae bacterium
GGCATCACTTGGTCATACCAAATCATGCCCGTTGCATCAGCATCGACGACAAACAAGGAAACGCCATCGCCCTCCATCGCCGAGACCAAAATCTTTTGCGACTGTGCGCCGAACAGCACCTGCGCCTTGCCGCCGTCCAACACTAGCGCATCACCGTCACTGTGCGCAATCGTCGTCACGCGCATTTCATCGAATTTTTTGCCATCTTCCTGATGTGCCAGTGCAAGCACGATTTCGCCGCTACCGATTGCGGGCAGTAAAGCTTCTTTTTGCACCGGACTACCAAGGCTGGAGATCAATCCACCACACAGAATTACCGTCCCCAAATACGGCTCATTCATCAAGCCGCGCCCGAGTTCTTCCATCACCACCATGGTGTCGAGCGCACTACCGCCGAGGCCGCCATAGATTTCCTCGTACGGCATGGCTAACACGCCAAGCTCAGCCAATTGCTGCCACGCTTGCGATAGATAGCCTTGGTCGCCGGCTTCGCGACGCTTGGCGAATGGAAATTCTTTCGCTGCAAATCGGCGCAAGGTTTCTTGCAGCGCCAGTTGATCTTCCGATAGATTCAGATTCATTGCGATGTCCTCACAGACCCAAAATCATTTGGGCGATGATGTTCTTTTGGATTTCGTTGGAGCCACCAAAAATGCTCAATTTGCGCATATTGAAAAACCGTCGCGCTAGCGCTGGATCGGCATAGCCGCCACCCACCATTTGCAGCATGGTTTCGTAAATCGACTGAAGAATTTCGGTGCCGCGAATTTTCAAAATCGCCGCTTCGGCACCAGGCCCGCGCTTGCCGCTACTGGCCGACACCACACGCAACAAAGTCATTTCATGCACCGCCACTTCAATTTCAAGACGTGCCACGCGATCACGCATGCGCTGATCGGTACGCATTGCGCTGCTTGCCATCTGTTTCAATTCCTCCAACAAGCGCTTGCCTTGCGGTACCAGTGCCAAGCCGGTGCGCTCGTGCACCAGCAAGAATTTAGCGTAGGACCACCCTTTGTTTTCCTCGCCAACCAAATTACCGACTGGTACTTTGACGTTATCGAAAAACACGTCGTTAATCTCGTGCCCACCGTCAAGCATGATGATGGGTCGCACCGTGATGCCAGGCGTATGCATATCGATCAGCAGGAAACTGATGCCGTTTTGTTGGCGCTCATCATTGCTGGTACGCACTAGACAAAAAATCCAATCAGCATGCTGCCCCAGCGTCGTCCAGGTTTTTTGCCCATTGACGAGGTAATGCTCACCATCACGCTCGGCACGTGTTCTGAGCGAAGCCAAATCCGAGCCTGAGCCAGGTTCCGAATAGCCCTGACACCACCAATCTTCGCCGGACAATATGCGCGGCAAAAATTGCTGTTGTTGTGCAGGCGAACCAAATGCCATGATCACCGGTGCGACCATCACCAAGCCAAACGGCAACTGCGGCGGTGCGCCGGCAGTGACTGTTTCTTCATCAAAAATATAGCGCTGCACCGCATTCCAGCCGGTGCCACCAAATTGCCTGGGCCACATCGACGCGCCCCAGCCGCGTTGATTCAAAATCTGTTGCCAGCGCACTGTATCGGTCTTGCCGATTTCCTGATGGCTCAAGACTTTTTGCTGAATGTCGGACGGCAAGTTGTCACGCAAAAAATCACGCACTTCATTACGAAAGGCGCTTTCAGATTCGTCAAAATCCAGATTCATTGTTCACTTCCTCGTCGATATTTCAAGCTTGATTTGCCGCAACGTTTGACCACCAAAATCATTGCTGCGTGCACCATACACTACTGTGCGGAAACTACTATCTTACTAGACCACGTTCGATGGTCGGATGAAAATTGAATCGGTTTTCTGATTTGATTGGTGGCTATGCGGTGTACGGATGTCACCGCAGCATTCATATATGACGGCTCGTTACGACGAGCCTAAGATAAAATTGTCACCTCAATCCGGATAGTCAATTTTCGGTAATTTTCCCAAGGACAACGCTATGGATATGGAATCAATACAAATGCTCCTCGGCACTGCTGCCACCGAACTGGCGGTCAAAGTGCTGGCCGCAATCGCTTTTTGGATTGGTGGTCGTTGGTTAATTGGGCGGGTAATCGCGCTGATGCAAGCGGCGATGAATCGCAATCATGTTGACCCGACCTTGACCAAATATCTTGGCTCCATCATCGCTATCGCGCTGAACATTGCGCTGGTGCTCGGCATCCTGGGTTATTTCGGCATACAAACCACTTCGTTCGCGGCGATGCTCGCGGGCGCTGGTGTGGCCATTGGTGCGGCGTGGAGTGGTCTGCTGGGCAACTTTGCGGCGGGCGCATTCATGTTGATTTTGCGTCCGTTCAAGGTCGGCGATTTTGTCAGCATCGGCGGTGTGGTTGGGACGGTGCGCGAGTTGGGCTTGTTTGGCACCACCATCGTGACACCCGACAACGTGATGACCAT
>JANYAW010000298.1 GCA_025361105.1 Rhodocyclaceae bacterium
GTGCCGCTGCCACGTGGGTAGCGCACCGCGGCAGGCCCCGCGTAGTGATAGGCGGTGGTGAGCATTTGGCGGCATTCGGCTTCGTCGCTGGCGGCCATCACGATCATGTTGGGGATGCAGGTCAAGTAAGACAAATCGAACGCGCCGTTGTGCGTGCCGCCATCCGCGCCGACCAAGCCGCCGCGATCAATGGCAAATGTCACATCCAAATTTTGCAAAGCGATGTCGTGGATAAGCTGATCGTACGCGCGCTGTAGGAAGGTTGAATAAATCGCCACAACCGGCTTGAGCCCTTCGCAGGCGAGACCGGCGGCATAGGTCAGTGCGTGCTGTTCAGCAATGCCGACATCAAAGTAACGGGTCGGAAATTGCTCAGCGAACTGCACCAGACCAGAGCCTTCGCGCATCGCTGGGGTGATGCCCATCAGACGATTGTCGGCGGTCGCCATGTCGCACAGCCAAGTGCCGAAGACCTGTGTATAGGTAAGCTTGCCAGGCGGTTTTGCGGTGTCGATGCCGCTGCTCGCGTCAAATTTTGATACACCGTGGTATAGCACCGGATCGGCTTCGGCGAGCTTGTATCCTTGACCTTTGCGCGTAATGACATGAAGAAATTGTGGGCCGCTGAGTTCTTTCAAATTGAGCAGTGTTGGAATCAGAGCATCAAGATCGTGGCCGTCGATTGGCCCAATGTAGTTGAAGCCCAATTCCTCGAACAATGTTCCCGGCGTAATCATGCCTTTGACATGCTCTTCGACACGGTTGGCAAAGTTCAACATGCTGGGCATGGTCGCCAGTACTTTCTCACCCGCGCGGCGTGCTGCGTTGAAGGTGCGCCCGGACAGCAGTCGCGCCAAATAATTATTCAAAGCACCGACCGGCGGCGAAATCGACATCTCATTGTCGTTGAGAATCACCAGCAAATTAGCATCGATGACACCGGCGTTGTTCATCGCTTCAAAAGCCTGCCCGGCCGACATTGCGCCATCACCAATAATCGCGATTACGCGGCGATCTTCGTTCTTGTGTTTGACGGCCACGGCCATGCCCAGCGCAGCGGAAATGGACGTTGATGAGTGACCGACACCGAAGGTGTCGAAGTGACTTTCGCAGCGACGAGGGAAGCCGGAGACACCGTCTTTCATACGTAAGCGCGCCATGCCTTCGCGGCGACCGGTCAGTATTTTGTGCACATAAGTTTGGTGGCCGACATCCCAAACCAGTCTGTCGCTCGGTGTGTTGAACACATAGTGCAAGGCCACCGTGAGTTCTACCGTGCCCAGGTTTGACGAAAGATGGCCGCCGGTTTTGGAGACTGACTCGAGCAAAAATGCGCGCAGTTCTTCGACTAGCACGGGAAGCTTTTCCAAGCTCAGCCGACGCAAATCATCGGGGTAGGAAATCGAATCGAGGAGAGGGTAGTTGTTCACGATTTTCGCGCCACAATGTAGTCAGTTAGTTGGTGCAAACGCACAGCGGCATCACCGAAAGGCGACAAGGCATTGTGCGCTTCTTGACAAAGCTGAGCGGCAAGCGCGTGGGCTTGTTTTGCGCCAAGTAAAGTGAGGTAGGTTGGTTTATTGCTTGCAGCATCTTTGCCAGCGGTTTTGCCGAGCACCTCGGTGCTGGCTTCGGCATCGAGAATGTCGTCGACCACTTGAAATAACAGCCCGATGCGATTGGCAAATCGGGCGAGGCTGTGAACTTCCTGCGCATTCGCGCCACCGACGTGCGCGCCGAGCAAGGTCGCGGCTTGTATCAGTTGCCCGGTTTTTTGCAAATGCATGAATTCAAGTTCGACAATTTCCAGTGACTGACCTGTCGATTCCAAATCTATCGCTTGGCCACCCGCCATGCCGCGCGAGCCGGAAGCGTTGGCTAGTAAACCTAGCATTGCTAATTGCGTTTCGGCGGGGACTGTCGCAATCGGTTGTGCCGCTACGTGAAAAGCCAAAGATTGCAATGCATCGCCGACCAAAAGCGCTGTCGCTTCGTCAAATTGAACATGGCAAGTTGGCTTGCCGCGTCGCAAAACATCATTGTCCATTGCAGGCAAATCGTCATGCACCAGCGAAT
>JANYAW010000296.1 GCA_025361105.1 Rhodocyclaceae bacterium
CGTTTGACCACCAAAATCATTGCTGCGTGCACCATACACTACTGTGCGGAAACCACCATCTTACTCGACCACGTGGGGCGGTCGGATGAAAATTGAGTTGATTTTCGGATTTGATTCAAAGATACGGAGTGCACGGAAATCACCGCGTCAGTCGTGCATTCCGCCTCGCCACGACGAGCCTAAGATAAAATTGTCAGATCAGCACGAATAGCTATTTTTCAGTTTTTTTTTAAGGATATCGCGATGGATATGGAATCAATACAAACACTACTTGGCACTGCCGCCACTGAACTAGCCGTCAAAGTGCTAGCCGCCGTCGCTTTCTGGATTGGTGGTCGTTGGTTAATCGGGCGGGTGATCGCCCTGATGCAAGCAGCGATGAATCGCAATCATGTAGACCCGACCTTGACCAAATATCTCGGCTCCATCATCGCTATCGCGCTGAACATTGCGCTGGTTCTCGGCATCTTGGGCTATTTCGGCATACAAACAACTTCACTCGCGGCGATGCTTGCTGGTGCTGGTGTGGCCATTGGTGCAGCGTGGAGTGGTCTGCTGGGCAACTTTGCGGCGGGCGCGTTCATGTTGATTTTGCGTCCGTTCAAGGTTGGTGATTTCGTCAGCATCGGTGGCGTGGTTGGGACGGTGCGCGAGTTGGGCTTGTTCGGCACAACCATCGTGACACCCGACAATGTGATGACCATTGTCGGCAACGGAAAAATTTTCGGCGATACGATACAGAATTTTTCAGTGCTGCCCTTGCGCCGCGTTGAGCGCGTGGCGCAGTTAGCCAACGGGGTCGACGCACTCGACGCGATTGCCCGCTTCAAAGCAGCGGTGGCCTTGATTCCCAACGTGTCGAAAGAAATGCCGCCCGAAGTTAACCTGCTCGATATCAAGCTTGAAGGCCCACAAATTTCGGTGCGGCCTTACACCCACACCGATCACTATTGGCAAGTTTATTTCGATACCAACGAAGCCATTGTCAAGGTTTGCAAAGACGCAGGCTGGCCGGCACCGTCAGCGCTGCATCTGATAAAGCAGCTCGCACCATGATGCTAAAGCGACTCGCGATCACGTTTTTTGTGCTGGCCTTATTGATCGCCGGCTACTTTGCCGTGGTGCTGAACTGGAGCTACTCGACCGGAGAACGCGCGGGCGTGATTCAGAAACTTTCTGACAAAGGCTGGGTCTGCAAAACGTGGGAAGGCGAGCTAGTGCAAGCACCCTTCCCCGGTAGCCCGACAGTCGAAAAATTCCCGTTCACCGTGCGTGATGCCACAGTCGCCGCCGAGATCACCAAGCTGATGGGCAGGCGGGTCGCAGTGAGTTATGAAGAAAAAGTTGGGTTGCCTACTTCATGCTTCGGCGAGACGCGGCATTACATCACCAAGGTCATCGCCTCGACTGACATCACGCTGCCACCCGGCATGGTCATTCAGGCAGCGCCCACTGAGGCAATCATCCAGCCGTCTCCGCCGCCATCGCCAGCGAAATAAAACATGCAATAAACAAACTCAATTCCATCGTCCTGCCAGCGGCTGTATCTCTGCGCAGCCAGAGTAGCTATTCGCAGAGCCGCGAAATGGCATCCTGCAAATGCAGAGCTAGCCTGTTGCGTGACCGCCATGCAGCATGATTGTTTCCGGTCTTGCCTTTGTTTCCCCTGGTACGGCAATTTCATCATCAGGATCGACTAGCGGCAACTGAGCGTTGCAAATTCAATTCCACCGCAGCCCCTTTTGTTCTAAATTGGTGACTCAAACCGATGGGACGACTGGCTTAATGCGCACAAACCAAAAACACCGGCATTTGATTTTGTGTCTGCTGTGCGGCCTGATGCTGTTTTGCGTCTCTGCAATCGGCGCCGACAAATTACTGGACGCCGGGCAGATTGGCGATGCGCCAGCGGTGTTGAACCAGTACTTTGATGTCCTGGAGGATGCGGGACGCCAATTGTCTTTGGCCGATGTGCAGAAACCCGAAATCAGCGCGCGTTTCAAGCCCCCTGTGCTGACTGCCGAGTCGCTCAATTTCGGTCTGTCAGCATCGGCCTACTGGCTGCGATTGAAGCTGCGCAACAATAGCGACCACACTTTGAATCAACTCCTCGAAATTTCCTATCCGCGGTTGATTCGTGTCGATTTTTTCCGTCTGGCAGCCGGATTGCCCGACCAAGTATTCGAAAGTGGTTATGCCAGGCCGTTTGCGTCCCGTCCCTACCAGCATCGTTTCTTTGTATTTCCGGTTGCTATGCCTGCGCAAAGCGAACAAGTGATCTATCTGCGTATTGAATCCCGCACCTCGGTCGAGATACCGGCGAAGTTGTGGAACCGAAGTGCGTTTCATGAAAATGAGCGTACTGATTACATGGTTCAGGCCGCGTTCTTTGGCATGGCGGCAGCGATGCTGTTATTTAATTTATTGCTGCTGATCTCCTTGCGCGATCGCGGCTATCTGTATTACATCATGTTCGTTGCCAGCAACGTGTTGGCGGTGGCCTCGCTGACCGGTCTCGCCGTGCAATACCTATGGCAGGACGCACCGGCATGGTCAACCATTTCATTCGCCTTTGCAGCACACCTTTGCGCGATCTTCCTAGCGGAGTTCATGCGCCATATGATAGGCACCGCAACGCTATTACCGCGGCTAGACAAGGTGCTCAAGGCGACTATCGTCGTCAATGTGGCGGCAGGCGCGGTGACCCTCTTCTCGTATCAGATTGCCTTGACTCTGTTGATAGCCATTGTCACTGCCCTGCTGATCCTGGGGGTTTCTGTGATGGCTTGCGTCAAGCGCCAGCGCAGTGCCTATATCTTCCTGGCAGCCTTTGTGGTGTTGCTGATGGGAGTCATTGTGCTTTCCTTGCGCATCTTGGGATTTTTGCCGACCAACTTCATCACTGTTAGCGGGATACAGATCGGCGCTGCCGTGGAGATGATCGTTCTGGCATTCGCCCTTGCCGACCGTTTCCATGTCATCCGTGCAGAAAAAGAAAAGGCGCAAGCACAAATTGTCGAGTCGCTGCGCTCTTCCGAACGCTTGCTGGAGGCGCGCGTCGAAGCGCGGACGGCAGAGTTAGTGGCGTCCATCGCACGTTTGGAGCGAACTCAGGATGAGCTGGTTCATGCCGAGAAGCTGGCATCGCTTGGGTCGCTGGTGGCAGGCGTGTCACACGAACTAAATACGCCTATCGGCAATGCGCTCACCACCGCCTCCACCTTGCAGGATGACGCCAAGGATTTTCAACACATCGTCGCTGAAGGCGGCATCAGGCGATCGGCGCTGGATGGTTTCTTGCAACGCAGTGTCGACATGAGCGCCTTGTTGGTCCGTTCGTGTTACCGCGCTGCCCACCTGATTAGCAGTTTCAAACAGGTGGCAGTAGACCAGACCTCAGAGCAGCAACGGCAGTTCGACCTCTTGACACTGATTGAAGACAACGTGGCGTCCTTAAGACCCAGCTTCAGAGGTGCCAGCTGGAACATTGAAGTGGGCGTACCAAGCGGCATCAAGTGCGACAGCTATCCCGGCCCATTGGGGCAAGTGTTGGTGAATCTGATTCAAAATGCCGCACTCCACGCTTTTGAGTCCAAAGAATCCGGTCTGCTGAGCATTTCCGCGACTGCTACTGCCGACACCATCGAAATCGTTTTGAGTGACAATGGCAATGGCATGACGGAGGAAACTTTGGAGCGCATCTTTGAGCCGTTTTTCACTACCAAATTGGGCAAAGGTGGGTCGGGTCTCGGACTGGCGATCTGCCGGAACATTGTCACCGGTGTGCTCGGCGGCCAACTTGTTGCGACCTCACAGCGCGGCGCAGGCAGCCAATTCATCCTGCGGATTCCGACCGTCGCGCCGCGCGCAGTGAAAAACAAACACATGGTTTAGCGATTCGCCATTGCCTGATAGCAATATCCGGATTAGCATCGAGAAAAAATATAAGGAGGCGGCATTTGATGACTGAGCAGGAAGTTGACGACGACTTTCTCACCCTGATAGCAGAGGATGAGCCAAGTCACGATCACCAAAGTGTGCGTCATTGGCGCATTCTTATCGTGGACGATGATGAAGATGTTCATCAGGCAACAGAATTCGCCCTGACCAACACCCCGATTCTTGACCGTCCCCTGATGTTCCTCCACGCCTATTCCTCGGCGGACGCGATCAAGCTACTCAAACAGGAACATGACATTGCAGTGATCTTGCTCGATGTGGTGATGGAGCGCGAAGATGCGGGCCTACGGCTGGTCAAGACCATACGCGAAGAACTAGGTATCCACGAGTCGCGCATCATCTTGCGCACCGGGCAGCCGGGATATGCCCCGGAAATGGATGCCATCCGTGATTACGACATCAATGACTACGAAACCAAATCAGAACTTTCCCGCAATCGGCTGTACACCACACTGACCGCGGCAATTCGTTCTTACGACCAGATTCACGCCATCAACGCCAGCCGCCGTGGTTTGGGCATGATCATACGGGCGAGCGCCGAACTGATGGCGCGTCACGGTTTGCGCGAGTTTGCCGCCGGGGTCATCACCCAACTGGCTGGCTTGCTTCGCCTCGCTCCAGAGGGCGTGGTCTGTGCGCACGACAGGGGTAACGGAGCGGAAGGTGCGCGCATCATCGCTGCCGCCGGAAGCTATACCCGCTGCATCGAACAACCCTTGTCGAGCTTGGGTCGGCCCGAGGTGTCCGCCCAAATCCACAAGGCCATGGAAGTGCGCCAGAGTCAATTTGCGTCGAACAGCACTACCTTGTTTTTCCCGGGTAAATCCGGCCGCGACATGGCCGCCTACATCGAAACCAGTATTCCGCTTAACGGACTTGATTTCCAGTTACTTGAGGTGTTCTGCACCAACATCACGATTGGTTTGGACAACGTTGTCCTCTTCGGGAAACTCAGGGACCACGCTTACAACGATCAGTTGCTGGATATTCCGAATCGTCTTGCCTTTGTCGAAAGCCTGAGTTCTGCCATCGCGGAGCATCGCTCGGACGAAACCTTGGCGCTGGTCGATATTGATCATTTTGCGCAGCTCAATGATGCCCTCGGCCACAGCTATGGCGACACGCTGCTGGCTGCCGTCGCCCGCCGCCTGAAAGAAACTCTGCCCACGCATGTCGTCATCGCGCGCGTGGACGCTGACACCTTCGGCATTTTGGACAAGGACAAGCTGGTCAGTCCGGATATTCTTCAAGCCGCCTTCCGCAACCCGTTTACCCTCGACAACAGTGATCACCAATTGTCGGCATCGATAGGCCTGGCACGGCTGTCAGAAGTCGATGGGGACGGCAGTGCGGCACTCAGGTGCGCCAACATTGCACTGAGCTATGCCAAGGCAGGCACACGCGGAGAGTTCTGCTACTTCGCTCGCGATATGGAACAGCACACACGCAATCGAGTACGCTTGCTGCAAGACCTGCGTGCGGCGTTTGAGCGTGATCGGCTGTTTGTTGTCTATCAGCCGCAGGTGACTCTGGCTGACCGCAAGATCATTGGTGTAGAAGCACTGTTGCGCTGGCGCAATGAGCAAGGACTATTCATACCACCGGAACAGTTCATCCCTCTGGCGGAGAGTTCCGGCATGATCATCAGCTTGGGTGAGTGGGTCTTGCGCACCGCTTGTTTGAGTCTGCGCCAGTTTGAGCGTGGTGGCATTAAAGACTTGCGCATGGCGGTCAATGTCTCGGTTAGCCAGTTTCGTCACCCGCTGTTCCTCGCCAGCGTCGATATGGTGCTCAAGGATAGCGGCATCAATCCGCAGTTGCTTGAACTCGAGATTACCGAGTCGGTGGCCATGCTGGAGTACGAATTTATGCTCGGCATGATCAACCAGCTTAAGCAGCGCGGCGTGATGGTCGCCATTGACGACTTCGGCACCGGCTTTTCCTCACTAAGCTACCTGGAACGACTCAACGTCGACCGGCTGAAAATCGACAGTTCGTTCGTCGCTCAAATGACGCAAGCGCAAAGCAGCCACCGGATTGTCGACACCATTTTGCAATTAGGACATGGCCTCGACTTGAGCGTCATCGCCGAAGGGATAGAGACCGAAGAACAAGCGACGGCACTTGCCGAGCTAGGCTGCGATGAAGGTCAGG
>JANYAW010000299.1 GCA_025361105.1 Rhodocyclaceae bacterium
CAGACCGTGCATCAATGCTGCCGCCCGTGATGGTGCGGCGTAGCCATCGATTTCGCCTAGGCGCATATGCAGCAAACCGATTTGTTCGCCGGCGTGGTGATCGTCATGATGGTCTTCGGCGGCGGCCAAATCACGTTCGATTTGACGTAATTCGGTATCGCCATCGAGCACAAAATCCAGTGCCGCGTCGGGCAGCGCCGGTGTGTCTTGCGCGACATGGGCCATGGTCCATACGCCGGGGCGTTCCAGGTCGCCACGGTCGGCATGCAGTTCGCCGCGCAGCAGCGCCAGGAAGGAAGATTTGCCACAGCCATTGGCACCGGTGAGCCCGACCTTCCAGCCCGGATGCATTTGCATGGTGGCGCCGGTGACCAGTGCGTCGCCGTTGCGCGAGAAACCTAAATTGCGGAGAAGAATCATTGGGAAATTAGGCCTAATTGTTTTCGTCATTCCGGCTTTCGCCGGAATGACGAGTTCTGCAAATCACAGCATGCGAATCGGTGAAACGTTTTCGTGGTGATAGCCCTCGCGCCCGACATACACTTCGGCAATGCGCACCATATCGGCAGTTTCATCACCACTCAACTCAAGGGTGGCGAGCAGCCCGACTTCGCGCTTTGCATAATCGACCACACCGAGCACCAGCGGCACTTTGGCCGCCACTGCCATGCGATAGAAACCGGACTTCCAGCCTTCTTGTCGCTCGCGCGTTCCTTCGGCGGCAATCACCAGATGAAATGTCTCGTGCACTTCGAATTCTGCAACCACACGCTCGACAAAACCCGTGCGTTCGCGGCGATTGACCGCCACCCCGCCAAATAGGCGCAATAGCCATCCGTAGGGCCAACGGAACATGGTGTCCTTGGCCACCCAGCGCGCACGAAATGGCAACGCCGCCAGTGCCAGCAGCGCCAAGGGAAAATCCAAATTGGTGGTGTGCGGATAGGCAATCACTACCGATTTTGCCGGACGGTGCGGGATGTCGATCAGCGTCCAACCAAACAGACGCAAGATCATGCGCGAGAAAACTTGCAGGAGTTTCATAGGTGTTCGTTTTGTGGGTTTGCTTCAGTTGGTGCTGGCGATACGCCGTCAAACCGACTGCGGCAGCGTGAAGGCAAAGACTTTTTGCAACTTGCTAACGATGAAACCGCGCTTTTCATAAAACGCATGAGTTGCTGTGCGAACCGTGTTGCTGCGCACACGCAAGCTCGACACGCCTTTGGTCTGCGCCCACACTTTGGCATAATCGACCAGACGCGAACCTAGCCCGCTCGCACGCAGTTTTTCATCGACGACCAAGCCGCGAATTTCTACAAACGGTTCCGACTCGATTGACATTGCGACACCGATTTGCATCCAGGCTTTGACCTCGCCATCAACGCTGCCAACCATAACGCATTCGGTTTCTGCCGGTAGTTTGCTCAGGCGCGCCATCATCTCGTCGCGGCTCACCGGATAACCCAACTGGACCGCCAAACCAGCAATCGCTACAGCATCGTTGGGCGTTGCCGCGCGCAGCGAAATCTCGCTCATCCTAGCCCTTGGCTGGCGAGATATTCTTCATAGCTGCCGCGATAGTCGATGATTTTTCCGTCGGTACGAATGTCGATAATGCGCGTGGCGAGCGACGACACAAATTCGCGATCATGCGAGACGAATAACAGGGTGCCGGCGAATTTCTCGACCGCCGTGTTGAGCGATTCTATGGATTCCATATCCAGATGATTGGTCGGCTCGTCCATTAGCAGGACATTGTTTCTGAGCAACATCAATTTGCCAAACAGCATGCGACCTTGTTCGCCACCGGAAATCACGTTGACGGCTTTTTTTGCATCATCGCCCGAGAACAACAGACGCCCCAGCGTACCGCGTATCAAGGTCTCGACATCGCCGCCTTCATAGCCACCCTCGCGCACCCATTGGACTATCCATTCGGTGAGCGGCGTGGTCGACGCAAAATCCGCCGCGTGGTCCTGCGCGAATACGCCGGGACGGGCTTTCTCGGCCCACTTCATTTTGCCTGCTTGCGGCATCAAACCGTTCAATGCCGCGTTGCCTGTACCACCGGCCAGCAAACGCAGCAAGGTAGTTTTGCCGACACCGTTTTCGCCGATGATGGCTACCCGATCGCCGGCTTCGATGCTGGTCGAGAAATTTTTGATGACGGGCATTTTCGGGTCATAGCCGAAGCGCAAATTTTCAATCTCGCAAGCCAGGCGATGCAGCTTTTCCTTTTCGTCGTAGTCAAAGCGTATCCACGGATATTGGCGCGAAGAGGGTTTGATATCTTCCGGACGTATCTTTTCTATCAGCTTCAAGCGACTGGTGGCTTGGCGCGCCTTGGATTTGTTGGCCGAGAAGCGACGCACGAAACCTTGCAAATCGGCGATGCGTTCCTTGGCCTTGGTATTGGCCGAGACCTGACGCTCCCGCGCGACGCTCGACGCCTCCATGAAATCATCATAGTTGCCGCCGTAAACTTTGATCGTGCCGTAATCCAGATCGGCCATGTGGGTGCAGACTTGATTCAGAAAATGCCTGTCGTGCGAAATGATGATCATGGTCGATTCGCGCTGATTCAAAATATCTTCCAGCCAGCGTATCGTGTTGATGTCCAGATTGTTGGTCGGCTCGTCGAGCAACAAAATATGTGGATTGGCAAACAGCGCTTGGACCAACAACACGCGCAACTTCCAACCCGGCGCCACTTCGCTCATCGGTCCATTGTGCTTATCAATCGGAATGCCCGCGCCGAGCAACAGCTCACCGGCACGCGCCTCGGCGGTGTAGCCATCGAACTCGGCGAAATGCGATTCGAGTTCTGCCGCGCGCATGTAGTCGTCTTCGGTCGCATCAGGGTTGGCATAAATCGCGTCGCGCTCGCTCATGCAAGCCCACATTTCGGTATGCCCCATCATCACCACATCGAGCACGCGCTTGTCCTCAAACGCAAACTGATCCTGGCGCAAATACGCCATGCGCTCACCTTTATCGAGCGAGACATTGCCAGCAGACGATTCCAATTCGCCCGCCAGAATTTTCATGAAGGTCGATTTGCCCGCACCGTTCGCGCCAATCAAACCATAGCGATTGCCATCGCCAAATTTGACCGAGACATTGTCGAAAAGCGGCTTGGCACCGAACTGAATCGTGATGTTTGAAGCGATGAGCATGACAGCGAAACCGGATAAAGCAGCGAGGCCAGCATTCTACTGGTGAGTAAGCAAAATCCGCACATAAGTCGCTGATTTGTTGGGGTTGGAGATGGTGAAAATGTCAGTTGGTGCTGGTGGCACGCCGTTAGATGATGCCACCGCTTATCATCGCGTCTTCATCCTCAATTTGGAAACACCATGACACGCCAAATCCTCGACGAAGCGCACATCCATCCGGCGATACGCCAAACGATTACCGGCAACAATGCGGAGATCGTAATCGAAGTCCAGGCGGCGATCGCCAAACACGCCGTGGTGGTGGTCGGCATGGCGCAGAATCCCGCGCCAAGAAAGGCTCGCAAGTTGCTAACCGCTGCCGGTGTCGCGCACGATTATTTGAGCTACGGCAGCTACTTGAGTCAATGGCGCAAACGCAATGCGCTGAAAATGTGGACCGGCTGGCCGACGTTTCCGATGGTGTTTGTCAAAGGCATGCTGGTCGGTGGCGCGGATGACTTGCAAAAGCTCATCGAAAGCGGCGAGCTGAGCAAAATGCTGGCGGGATAATCGCCGGTTATTTCGCCAAGATGTAAAGCTGCCACAAATCCTTGTGCGACAAATGCAGTATTGGTGCAATAGCTAATTGGCCGGTTTTGCCTATGCTTTTTTCCAGATAGTGCAACTCCTCGAAGCTGCCTTTGGTGGCCTCGTCAATCGGCACGTCAAAACCGTTTTCGCGCATCATCAACATGCCTTTGGCGCGCATCGCAAGCTCGGTGTGTAGTCGGACATAGCAAAGAATGTCGGCCACCACCACGCCCTTGAATTTTGATTTCAGGGTTAGTAGATATTTACCCAGAGGCGAGTCGCTCAACTGGCCGGAGTTAATGAGCTCAAGCATTTGGGCATCGGCGTCAAAGCCGGTGCCTAGCCAATCGCCGATGGATTTTTCGTTGCGCTGAAAAACGATGTGGAGCAACACGGGCAATGCGAATATTACGATGAGTGTGGTGTAAATCGGCGGCAACAATGAATGGTTGTATGCCGCGTGTATCAGCACCGCCAAGCTGAGGCCGGGAACGAGTGCTAGACCGATTCCTGCGTCGCGTTGCTCGATACGGCGCAAGCTCATCATGCCAAATATGGCCGTGGTGCCACCATGCATGATGGCTGTGCCAAAGCCACGAATAATCCAGGTGCCGATGCCGACATCGGCCGACAAACGAGCGAGAAAATAGTAGCTGTTTTCGACCAGCGCAAAGCCCGCGCCGACGGCGAAACCGAAGATCGCGGCATCAATCAAAAAGCCTATGCGTCGTCGCTGTATCAAGGCAAATACGATGGCCGCTTTGAGCAATTCTTCACATAGCGGCGCGAGGTAGCCTGAGAGCGTGGCGGGTGCAATGTCGAGATTTTCCATCAACGCGCCGTTGAGAAAATAGCTCACGCCGGCGATCAATCCGCCGGCGACGATGGTCGCGACCACGACCCGCAATTTGACCAATTTATAGCTGTCGAAATAGACCAACACCGCCAAAAAGGCGATGACGGGCAAGAGGCCAACCAGTGGCGAAATTAAATACGTCGACGACACGATTTGGGTTTACAAGATTTTTAACGAGAACATCAACTCGTTGCTTACATGACGATTGTCTTTGAAGCCCGCCGCGAAACCTGCCGAGAGTGTGACATTGCTCCAATGTAGTACGCTGATGCGCGTATCGGTCTGCACGCCAACACTGCTGAACTGCTGGCGAGCGGTCGCCGAATGATCGGGATCGGCCCATAGGCGGCTGGCGAAAATCGACGGTCTTAGCCAAGTTGCGTGCAACACCGGTAAGCCCGCATTTTCAAAAATCAGTGGCGGGAGATTGATCTCCAAAGTGGTTTTGAGAAATCGTTGCGCGTTGATTTGGTTAATCTCAAAACCGGGCAGCGAACTGGTTTTGTGATAGCGCTTGATTTCGCGGTTATCTACCGTGTTGTTGCCAAAGCCACCGAAATAAAAATTCGCCACGGAATTATTTGGGTTGCCGTTTGCTTGCCCCGCCGCGCCGCGCAGCCAGATAGAGGAATGTTTGAGCGGCAACGGTGTGCCCGCAGCAAGCTCGCCCACCCATTGCGGAATGGTATAGCTGCCGACGCGGGTGGCAGCTACGGCAATCGAACCAATCACGCCGGTTTCGTCATCCACCGCGCCAGAGGAGCGGCGCAAATTGCTGTAATACAAACCGACTTCGCCGCCGAAAAGTCGCGTGAATCCGGCTCCGACATTTTGTGCATCGGGCAAGGTGTCGATGCCGTCCAATACTTCCATGTCATATTTGAGCGTGAGCGAACGCGGTTCGTCATAGATCACCAAATCGTCGTAGCCAAATTTGAATGCGGTGCCTTTGCGACTGCGTTTGGTCGGACCAAACAAATCGTAGAAATCCGAGCGATTTTGCGACAGCGAACCGCGCCAACCGAGGTATTCGCCGGTCAATTCGATGTGACTGCGTTCATTGCCTGGCACATTGGCATTGGGCGTGTAGGCCACTGTCAGCCCCATTCTGGCGAAGCCAAGCGTGTCGGCGTAGTTGACGTGATAACCCAAACCTACAGCTTCTTTGTAGCCTTGTAAAACGGGATAGGCGTTTTCCAATGTCATGCTGTTTGGCGGATCAAAATGGCCACGCGCGATGATTTCCTTTTTCGCATCGACGGTATCGGCCGACGGCACTTGCCAGGTGGTAACCACAGGATGTTTCGCCGCGACTTCTGCACCCAAAAATTTAATCGCGCTCAAGTCGGTGATGGGTTTTGCATCGATGGTCGCCGGCACAAACCCTGCGCCGGTATAGGTTAACACCAATAATTTACCGTCTGCCAGCGGCACCGGACGGAAGAATCCGGCTTCGGCGTTGGACATGGCGACGACATCGCCGTTGGCAACTTCGTAGCGAAAAATGTTCGACACACCGGTGTAATAGCTGCTGCCGTAAAGGTAGCGCGAGTCGGCCGAGAACACGAAACTCTCGGGTACTGATTGACCGAATTTGAATTCGCTCAAGGGTTTCATATCGCCCGCCAAGACCTTGGCCAACTCCCACACACGAACAAATTGATCACCACTTAACTCGCCCATCGAGGCGGAAAGTAATTTTCCGTCTGGCGAAATATCCAAATCGTAGGGCACATGCTCGTAAGGAAACTCATGGATTTTTTCCCAGTCATCGTAGGGAAAGGGCACACGAACCAAGGTGGCAATTCCCAATGCATGACGCACACCGATAAGCGACTTGTCGACTGGATTCACTACCATCTCGCCGATGCGCGCATCTTCCAACAGCATCTTGGATTCGCCGGTATCCACATTGACTTCCATCAAATCACGGTACTTCAAATTGTCGTTGGTAAAAAATGCAGTGCGGCTAGATTTGTCGAAGGCCATCGAGGTGACGCGATACAACATTGCGCGTTTTATCTCAGCCAAATTGGTCACGCTGCCGTCTTTGAGGCTCAATGCGCCGACGTGATCGACCGTGCCCGGATAACGAAACCCGGCAAGGATTTGCGATTTGCTTTCGTCGTAAAACATGCGCGAGATGGAGCCTATTGCGTCACCATGCTGATTGACCAAGGCCTTATGCGGGGTGATCGGAAACTTGCGCACTTCAGCCAAATTGCTGTGCTGAAAAGTGCGCTCAAAGGCGATCCATTTTTGCCATGCATCTTCCACAGTCAAACCGAAAACCAACTCGAACTGATCGGAGTAATAGCGCGCGCTGCCTTCATCGCGGCGTATCCAGGCAATCACCTTTTCGGCACCGTATTGATACGCCAGCCACGTCATGAAACGCGTACCGTAAAGATAGGCGTTGGCACCGACTTGAAAATCCGAGCGCACGCCTTTGGAGACCAAACCAAGTGGATCAAAGAATGGTGCGTCGTCACGCACCATTGCGCGAAATACCATTTCGTCATAGCCGCCTTGCGCACGACCCAAGCCGCCGCTCATCCAAGTCTCCATGAAAACGGCCGAACCTTCGATATACCAGCGTGGCGCGGTGAAACGCGGCACGGTCAAATAGTTGTACAACAATGACTCGGGATTTTGTGCCTGCGGTGAAACTTTGCCGGAAAAAAAACTACGCCAGCGCTTGTCCTGCGCAGAAGCGATATCGCCCTGCACCACATGCACCAATTCATGATTCATGGTCGAGTAAAAACGTTCACTCGCCGTGCTGGTTTCAAACGCATGCGACTCGGGTGCTACGTCAAACAGCAGTCGATTGTGCGGTGATGCAGACACGTGTGCGTTGCCGTAATCAGCCGAATCCATCAACAGCAAAGTCACCGATTCCGAAGGCTCCCAACCGAAACGTTTCTTCTGCCATTCGTAAGCGTTAGTGAACGTCTGCACCGCATGCGGCGCGAGAAATTCCAGCCGATCAAAATAGATAAATTTGGCCGCAGGCGTTTGCACCCACGACATGCCCAACGGATTATTTTCAGCAGCAACTGAAAAAGAAAAACCGGCCAACACAAGCAAAAACCATCTTGAAGACATTGGGGGTGCTCCCAAAGTGACAACCGATGGGAGGATAGCGCGGCAATTGTTAAATTCAAACATTTAACGGCGTGTTATCAGCACCAACTGGCAATATTCGAGTGGTTCACTAGTGCTTCGGTGCAAAGCTACGAAACCGTGGACTGGTAAACGCAAACTGCCCGCACAAGGCGGGCAGTGATTGCGAAAACCTGTTGCAGCGTTTGATTAGTTTGCAACCTTACTAGCGGCCTTTGCTGCAGCTCTGTCGGCTGCATCCATGGCGGCCTTGTCAGCTGAGTTCAAAGCACCCTTTGCCGCTGACTTATCGGCGGCTTTGGCAGCGGCTTTGTCGGCAGCGTCCATCGCGGCCTTGTCAGCTGAGTTCAACGCACCTTTAGCAGCTGTCTTGTCTGCGGCTTTGGCAGCGGCCTTATCAGCCGCATCCAGTGCTGCTTTGTCGGCTGAGTTCAAAGCACCCTTTGCCGCTGATTTATCGGCAGCCTTGGCTGCGGCTTTGTCAGCTGCATCCATCGCGGCCTTGTCTGCGGAACTCAACGCACCTTTAGCAGCTGTCTTGTCTGCGGCTTTGGCAGCGGCCTTATCAGCCGCATCCAGTGCTGCTTTGTCGGCCGAACTCAACGCGCCCTTAGCAGCTGTCTTGTCAGCTGCATCCATCGCGGCTTTATCGGCAGAACTCAAGGCACCTTTGGCCGCCGATTTATCGGCCGCATTGCTAGCGGAGTTTGCGGCTGCATTGTCGGTATTGACAGAAATCTGCGCACTGCTGGCGCCACCGCTGGCGCTTGGTTGTACATTGGCAGTTACGCTTTGATCCGAGCGATAACGCGCGGCCGGAGCAATAGTGCCTACTGTGTCTTGGCTACTGGCGGGGAAGTTGCCGCCGCTGGTGACGGCAATGATGGCCACTGCAGCGACACCACCACCAACGAGAACTTTGTTCATCGTGCTACTGAAAAAACCTTTTTTGATTTCGCTCATTACAGTCTCCATTCTTGAAAAAATTATCTGCGAGGTTGAAGCGGATTTTTTATTCTGGCTTCGTGCGGCTGGTGCTACACATACGGATGGCTCAAGGATAAGTTGGGAAGTATTTTTGTTTTTGATTTGCGACATCACTGCGGTATGCAATTCTGGCGGTGCGGCTAGCGCGGGAACACTGGCGAGCGTGGCCGACAATTGCTTGATCTGCTCAAACTCAGTTGCCACAGTTTCGTCCTCTCGAACAATTTTGGCAAGTGCTTGGCGTTCTTCCGCCGTAGCCAAATCGTCGATGACTTGGTGGATAAGGTATTGAAAATCGTTGGTCATGATAAATTTTTCAGTAAGCCACTGAGTCGACGCCGCGCTTCAAACAAACGCGACTTCACGGTTTTTTCGTCGAGCGCCAAAATTTCGGCGATTTCCGAGTAACTGCAATCGTTGAAATGGCGCAAGGTAATCACAATTCTTTCGTTCATTTTTAGTTTCATCAATGCAGCTTGAACGCACACAGATAATTCTTTCGCCGCATAGCGGTGCTCGGGGTTTGCAGTGTCTGGTGCAGCGTATTCATGGTCTTCGTCAAGCTCGTCTTCGCGGCTGGTGCGGCGCAAAAAATCAATGGCTTCATTGACGGCGATGCGATAAAGCCAACTGAAAAATCTGTATTGCGAGTCATAGCTTTCGAGGCGCTCGACCACACGCAGGAAAACGATTTGGGCAATATCGGTGGCGTCATCAACATTTCCGAGCACTCTGAAGGCGGCGTTATAAACGGGCTTTTGGTACTTGAGCACGAGGCTGGAAAAAGCGTCGACGTCACCACAACGATAGCGACTTAGCAGCGCTTGATCTTGCTCATCTGTTCCAATTACGTTGGCGGCCACGGAAAGTTGGTAACTGAGTTGGCGACTTTATTCAGCGAGCGCCTCGATTTCGACGATCAGATCGAAACCGGAATACTGAAAGATATCTTTGATGTGGCGAGTCACGCCAACTAAACGCAGCTTGCCACCACTAGCCATCAGCCGTTTTTGAGTCTTGAGCAGTACGCCCAAACCGGCGCTGGAAATGTATTCCAAATGCGTGCAATCGGCGGCGACTAAACCTTGGCAATTATCAAACGCAGCTTGCGCGGTCGGGCTTTGCGACGCGTCCAAACGTCCTGTTAGGATGACTTTGCCTTCGCCATTGACTTCAATTGAAAACACTGATTTCCTTTGTGATTACGCTTTTGGCGTATTGGTTTTGTGGAATGTCGTTCGACTAACGCGCGATGCTGCATGGTAATCGTATTCGATCGAATTGACGAGGCGACGAATCAGATGTAGACCGAGTCCACCGGGACGTCGTTCATCTATTGGGCGGGTAATATCGACTTCTGGCGCTTCGGTGACATCGAATTTTTCCACGTCATGATCGATCAAAACGACTTTCAGTCCGTCGGCAATTGCGCTGAGTTCGATATCGACATCGGCATGGCTCATGGTGCTGTATTTCACCATGTTGGTGAATAGCTCTTCGATAGTGAAGTCGATGGCACCGAGAGCATCTTTGTCGACATTAAACTGCGCGGCGGCGGCGGCAGTAAATGCAAATATGTCAGCCAGCGCGTCGAAAGATCGGCGGAAGGATCTGCACTGGCTGTTGCCTGACAAGCGACGCAGCAGCAATATCGTGATGTCATCTTCTTGTGGCGCGCCGTCGGCAAAGACTTTGACCGCCTTCATGATCTGCGCTGAAATTTCCTCGAGCAAATTTTTTTGACAAGTGTCGATTGCGTCAGTCAAACGCTGTTCGCCAAACATTTCACCACTGGTATTGTGATACTCGAATACGCCGTCGGAGATCAATACCAGCAGATCGCCCGCACCGAGCACCAATTGAGCAGCGAGTCGCTCTTTGGCGATAGGCATGGCGGCGAGCGGAAAGCAGGTGGGGTTATGCCGATGCCATTTCGCGTGTCCTGCGTCGTAATGAAGAATCGGCGCTTGCCCCCCGCTGTGATAGCG
>JANYAW010000312.1 GCA_025361105.1 Rhodocyclaceae bacterium
CGAGGCGCTGGCGGCAAAAATGAAACGCGATAAACAGGTAATTGATGTTTTGGTCAATTGCGCGGGCGTGCTCGAGCATGGGCAATTCATCACAATGCCGGCCGGTCGGCATCAGGAATTGATTGATTTGAACGTCTCTGCGCTGACCAAAATGTTGGCGTATTTTGTACCGCCCATGGTCACGCGAGGCTACGGTCGCGTTTTGAATGTGGCCTCCGTTGCGGCGTTTCAACCGATTCCTTCGCTGGCGACTTACGCGGCGACCAAAGCTTTTGTGCTTTCACTAACGGAATCTTTGGCCGAAGAACTCAAGGGCACTGGTGTCACGGTTTCGGCCCTCTGCCCGGGCATTACCGCGACCAATATGGTCAGCACCGCCACCGCATCATCCGGATTGAAATTGCCCGGCATACTGGTAGGCGATGCCGCTGTGGTGGCAGCCGAAGGCTACAAGGCCTGCATGAAGGGTGAAGTCATCAAAGTACCCGGTATCCTCAATCTGGCGAGCATATTGGCTGGACGGGCGACACCGAAATGGCTGCTGCGCCGGGTCAGCGGCGCGCTGGGGCGTGCCAGCGTTAAGAGCTGAGCAAGGCTTTCAAACTCATGCCAAGTGCGACCACCATCAGCACTAGCGAAAACCCAATTTGAATATGCCGCTCGACGAGCCGCGCAGCAAGTTGGCGGCCGAGCAGCATGCCAAATCCGGTGGCCAAAGCAAACAAGGTAGTCACCAGTAGCGGTAGATTTGCGCCGTGCGCGATGGCAGCAATTACACCGCCACTGCCGACCAGCGCAATCACCATCAGCGAAGTGGCGATGATGCCGTGCATGGTCAAGTCGGTGAAGCGGCGTAACGCAGGGACAATCACAAAGCCACCGCCAACGCCGAGCAAACCGGTCATGAAACCGGTGATTGCGCCGATGCTAGCAAACAAAAATGCAATCGACCACGTCCATTGAAATCTGCCGCTCGCTACATCCAAATGCGCCCAGGCTTTGTCGTTGCAAATTTCCGCACGGTGCGATTGCCGTAGCAATCGCACCGCGACGATCAACAACACGCCGGCAAATAATCCCAACAGCCAAACTTGCGACAAACCGCTCGCGACGCGAATTCCGATTGATGTAAACGGCAGTCCGGCCAGCACCATCAGCGCAGCGGCTTTGTAACGCACCAAGCCTTTTCGCAAGCCATCAAGCGCGCCAATTGCGGCGCTGCCTGCGACTGCAATCAAGGCCACTGGTGCGGCTTGCTGCATCGTCCAGCCCATGCCGACAATCAACGCGGGCACCGCCAAAATACCGCCACCAGCGCCAGTCAGCCCGAGTACGGCACCGACCAATACGCCAAGCAATAAAGAAATTTCCACGACGACCTAAGTGATAACTAAGTGATAAGTTGGTAACGAGTTGACTAACTAATCAAGCGAATTTGTTATCGATGAGAGTTCTGGTTGGCGCTCAAAAATCTCGAACACGCACATCCCGGCCAGCATCGCCACTACAAACACAGCACCCAGATATTCACCACTGCCAAGCAATACCAAGCCTGGCCCCGGGCAGATGCCGGCCAAGCCCCAACCGATACCGAAGACGACACTACCACCGATTAGGCGGCGATCAATTTTCGTTGCAGTAGGCAAATTCAGCGGCAAGCCGAGCAATGATTGCGTGCGATTTTTGGCCAACGCAAAGGCGATGCTGCCGACCGCAATCGCGCCACCCATCACCAAGGCGAGTGAGGTATCCCACAAACCGGCAAGATCCAAAAAGCCCAACACTTTTGCCGGGTTGGCCATCCCCGCAACGATTAGTCCGATGCCAAAAATTAGGCCTGAGGTGAATGAGAAAAGTGCGTTCATATCGGTGCCCTTAATGTACGAGATGCCGCAACACCAGCACGGTCACAAAGCCTGCGGCCATGAAACTTAAAGTCGCTATCACCGAGCGCAACGACAGCCGCGAAATGCCGCACACACCGTGACCACTGGTGCAGCCAGCGCCATAGCGCGTACCGATTCCGACTAGCCCACCGGCCAGCACAACGTTTAGAAAATTTGCGTTGATTTGCACCTCCGGCAGCGGCGCAAAAAATCGATATAGGGTCGGCGCCGCAATCAGTCCAATCACAAATGCGACGCGCCAAAGAATGTCGCCATGTACTGGTCGTAGCAGCGCGCCGACGATGCCGCTGATGCCGGCAATCCGGCCGCTCCACAGCAACAGCATGGCTGCCGCCAGTCCAATCAGTGCGCCGCCAATCAATGCCGCGAACGGGGTGAAATGAGTCCAGTCAATTGTCATCAATGATCTCCTTTCGTCTAAGGGCAATACAGCGAATACAAATTGCCAAGCAGGGCCAGTACTTTGGGATCTTTCACCGAGTAAAAAATCTGCTTTCCATCGCGGCGGGTATCGACCAATTCCTCTAGGCGCAAGACTCCCAATTGCTGTGACAGCGTGGGCTGGCGAATGTCCAAAAGCACCTCAAGTTCGCTCACTGATTTCTCGCCCTGACTCAACTGGCATAACAGCAATAAACGATCTGGATTCGAGAGCGCTCGCAAGACCGCAGTCGCTTCGCTTGCAGCAGAGCGCATTGCCTCGATGTCTAAATGTGGTTTGGTTTTTTTCATGGCAATTAAGCGTATCACTTGATAATAATATACAATATGATATTATGTATGTCAATATATTAAATCATTGGTTATCAGATTCCTACTCACACCGACCAAGCCTAACGCAAAGGAGAAAATGATGGCAGCAATATCGAAGTCCTACACCGAATTAACTCAGACAGTTTCGAGCAATTTAGCGAGCTTTCGCGCCGATTTGCCTGATCTGATGAAGGGATTCAATGACATGGCGCGCGGCGCGACCAAGAACGGTGCTTTGGACAAAAAGACCAAAGAACTCATTGCGCTCGCACTCGGTGTTGCAGCACATTGCGATGCATGCATCGGGTTTCATGTGCAAACACTGGTCAAGCTCGGCGCAAGCAAACTGGAAGTCGAAGAAGCGCTTGGCATGGCGGTCTACATGGGTGGCGGGCCGTCACTGATGTACTCGGCGAACGCAGTGGCGGCTTACGATGAATTTGCCTTGGTGAATGCCGGTCAAGCGTGATTGACGGCATGTCGCCAGCACCAACTGGCGACATGTTGTTGTCATGCCTTCAACAACGCCGCCGCCTCCAGCGCGAAATAAGTCAGTACACCATCCGCGCCCGCACGCTTGAAGGCGAGTAAGGATTCCATCATCACCGCATCGCCATCCAACCAGCCATTTTGCGCGGCGGCTTTAATCATCGCGTATTCGCCGCTGACTTGATACGCAAAAGTCGGCACGCCGAATTCGTCTTTCACACGGCGCACGATATCCAGATAAGGCATGCCAGGTTTGACCATCACCATGTCGGCACCTTCATTGATGTCGAGCGCAACCTCGCGCAGCGCTTCGTTGCTGTTGGCCGGATCCATCTGGTAGGTAAATTTATTGCCCTTGCCCAAGTTTCCGCTTGAGCCAACTGCATCGCGGAAAGGCCCGTAAAAACTCGACGCGTATTTGGCCGAATACGCCAAGATGCGCGTGTGAATTAAATTTTCTGCGTCCAATCCAGAACGAATAAAGCCCACGCGGCCATCCATCATGTCTGATGGCGCGACGACATCGGCACCAGCGCGTGCATGACACAAAGCTTGCTTACCTAGCGCGACCAATGTCTCGTCATTCATTACGTAATTTGTCGGGTCGGCCGCGTCAATGAGGCCGTCTTGGCCATGGCTGGTATAAGGGTCGAGCGCCACATCGGTGATGATGCCCAATTCGGGAAAATGCTTTTTCAAGGCGACGATGACCGTTGGCACCAATCCCGCCGGATTCCAAGCCTCCGCTGCGTCCACCGTTTTCTTGTTCGCGGCGATAACCGGAAACAATGCCAAGGCCGGAATGCCAAGTTGCAATGCCCGTTCGGCAATCGGTAAAAGCCGATCAAGACTTACTCTTTCGATGCCGGGCATGGAACTCACTGGCTCGGTTCGTCTGCTACCTTCGAGTACGAAAACCGGATAAATCAAGTCATTGGCAGTGAGCACATGCTCACGCACCAGGCGCCGTGAAAACTCGTCGCGTCGCATCCGGCGCAAACGAGTAGAAGGAAATAAGGGAAATGAAGAGGAAAGTGGATTCATGGTTTGTTACAGTCTAGGAATTGAACTTTTTTTAGCCATGCCTATCATAAGCCTTAGAGCGTGCGACTTCGCGTCTTAGCTCTCCCGCTTCACCTCCCTTGAGCGGGGTCTTGAGCAGCGCGCAAGCGCGCCAAGGCGTTTGGCCCTCGCCGGAATCTTCTGCGCTGAGGGCCTTTTCTTTTTAACGGCGTATCGCCACACGCGACGGCTTAGCGCTGTCACCCCGCGAAACGGAGTCCAAGGCATGCAGAGCTCGCCTTTTGCGTGACCGCCTTGTCGCTGCTTGTTTTTGGTTTTGTATTTGCTTCACCAGCACCAAAGGCGAGTTATGCCGTCGAGGCGCCCGCTGCCAGCCATCCCGCGACCACGGTTTCAACCTCTTCCATACCAGTTTTCTTCAGGCTAGAAAAAAGTTGCACGGTGACCGGACTGCCCACATCGGTGAGGGCTTTTTTTGTCTCGCGCAGAATTTTGGTTTGTTCTTGTTTGGTGAGTTTGTCGCTCTTGGTCAGCAGACAATGAATCGGGCGACCTGTCGCGGAAAACCAGCCGATCATTTTCCAATCGAGTTCGAGCAGCGGGCGGCGCGAATCCATGATGAGGACGAGGCCAATAAGATTTTCGCGTTGTGTGAGGTAATGTTCGAGCAAGCCCTGCCATTCGCGACGCACGGCCATCGGCACTTGGGCGAAGCCGTAGCCGGGGAGATCGACCATCGCCGCGCCGTTCTTGAGGCGGAACAAATTGATGAGCTGTGTGCGTCCCGGTGTTTTCGACACGTAGGCCAAACGCGTATGCGCGGCGAGCGTGTTAATCGCGCTCGATTTGCCGGCGTTAGAGCGACCCGCAAATGCGATTTCATCGCCAAACGGCGCGGGCAAGCCGCTAGGTTTGGCGACAGAAATTTCAAAGACGGCGTGGCGGAAAAGACTCATTAATCGACTTTTTATTTTTGCGCGTCGAGGCGAAATTTAACGAAAGATCCCGGTGCATCGTCGAGCACTTTGAATTTGCCTTTCAGTGGATTTCTCGCCGCGACTTTGGCGTTGTCCAGGCCGCTAATCCAAGCCTGCCAATCGTTCCACCACGAGCCTTCGTGCTGCGTCGCAGCGGAAAACCAGTCATCGGGTTTGGCCGGATTTTTCTTGGCTTCGTTGGTCCAATAGCCGTATTTGTTCGCCGATGGCGGATTGACAATGCCTGCGATATGCCCTGAGCCGCCGAGTACAAAACGCACCGGTCCGCCCAGTGCTTGCGAACCAAGATAGGTACCTTTCCACGGTGCGATGTGATCTTCGACTGTCGAGATGAAATAGGCGGGCGTTTTGACTTTCTTCAAATCAATCGGCGTGTCGAGCAAGGTGATGCCGCCGGGTTCACGGAGCAAATTGTTGAGATACATATTGCGCAAATAAAAACTGTGCATCTTGTAAGGCATGCGCGTGGCATCGGAATTCCAGAACAGCAAATCAAAAGGAAATGGTTCTTTGCCCATCAAATAATTATTGACGACAAAAGTC
>JANYAW010000331.1 GCA_025361105.1 Rhodocyclaceae bacterium
GTGTCGGTGCAGATTTACGATCATGTTGAAGCACTGGAGTACCCCGCAGCGCACTGGTTGGCTGCTGCCATGGTGATCTTCTCTTTCCTCACCTTGCTCGTACTGTATGCAATCAATCCGACGCGGCGAGGCCGGACGTGATGAGCGACGACGGCATACGGGCGCAGTTCAAACTGAGCAATCCGGGCTTTGCGCTCGATGTTGACCTGGCCTTGCCGGGCCGTGGCATCAGTGCGATTTTTGGCGCTTCCGGATCGGGCAAGACGACCCTGCTGCGCTGTATCGCCGGACTGGACAAGGCCGTCGGGCAGCTGCGCATCAATGGCGAGCTGTGGCAGGATGCGTCGCACTTTCTGCCACCGCATCGCAGAGCTCTGGGCTATGTATTTCAGGAAGCCAGTCTGTTTGCGCATCTCACGGTGCGCAAGAATCTCGATTACGGGATGCAGCGACTGGCTCCAGCCGAGCGCAAAGTCAGTCTCGATCACGCACTTGATTTGCTCGGCATCGAACATCTGCTGGAGCGCAAACCGGAAGGACTCTCGGGTGGCGAACGACAACGCGTTGCCATCGCGCGTGCTTTGCTGACCAGCCCGCGCCTGCTGCTGCTGGACGAACCGCTGGCCGCACTCGACTTGCCACGCAAGCAGGAAATTCTTCCCTATCTGGAACGCCTGCACACAGAGCTGGAAATTCCGGTGTTGTATGTCAGTCATTCACCCGACGAACTCGCGCGACTGGCCGACCATCTGGTGGTGCTTGAGCAAGGCAAAGTAATTGCATCAGGCGGGCTGGTGGAAACCTTGGGCAGACTGGATTTGCCGATACAGCTGGGCGACGATGCGGGGGTGGTCTTGCAGGGGAAAATCGCCGAGCGCGATGAAAAATGGCTGTTGGCAAAAGTGCTCTGCAATGATGCCGAATTTTGGGTGCGCGATGCTGGTCATGCAATTGACCAACCGGTTCGTATTCGTATCCTCGCTCGCGATGTCAGCATTGCTTGCAGTCATTCAAACGACACCAGCATTACCAATATCATTCCCGCCGAAGTAATCGAGATTAGCCAGGATTTACATTCCGCACAGGCGATGGTCAAGCTGAAGTGCGGGCAATCAGAAATCTTGGCGCGACTGACAAACCGGTCAATCGCCATACTGAATTTGGTAATCGGTAGCCGCGTATTTGCACAAATCAAGGCAGTGGCATTGATCGCGTGATTGGCTGTAGCTGGCCGTTTTCAGACTTTTGTTGTTCACCATGCTTTCCAACGGCGTGCGTGCCGTCTTCAAGCAGCCAGCCGACTCCGCTCAGGCCGGTTATCAGCAGCGCGGTCCACAGAACGCGCGACATCATGTCCATGTTTTCGGCATCCCACAGGAACAGCCCGCAGCCGACTGCCGATGCCAGGAACAGCACCACCGCAGCCGCACGCGCGGCACCGGTGGCCGGTGGGTCGTAAGCCTCGCGGTGCAGGTCGAAGAGTGGGTGTGGGAAGCGCTGCGCCACATCGTCCGGGCGCCAGCCGGGCGGCATGAGTAACACACGCAGCTTGTCCTGCCAGCGCCGCGTATGCCATGCGTCGCGCGCCAGCGCCACATAGACTTGAGCGATTGCGCGCAACGGATTGAAGCTGCGCACTGGCGAGCGCGTGCCGAACACACAAGGCTCGGTCTCGCCAACGTAGGTTCCAAACATCCGATCCCACAGCACGAAGACACCACCGTAATTGTGGTCGATGTAACAGTCATTCACTGCATGGTGCACGCGGTGGTTGGACGGCGTGGTCAGCACACCATCCAGCCAACCCAGCTTGCCGATCTGCTCGGTGTGCGCCCAGATTTGGTAGTACTGAACGCCAAGCAAGACGAAGCCGAACATCACCGGGGGAACCCCGGCAATCGCCAACGGCAGATAGAACGGCCAACCCAACACGGCGTTCTGGCTTTCCTGTCGCAGCGCAGTGCAAATATTCAGTTCCTCGCTCTGGTGATGCACGACATGCGCTGCCCAGAAAATCGCGACTTCGTGCCCGACACGGTGCAGCCAGTATTCGCAGAAATCGAACATGATGACCGCGAGAACGATGCCGTACCAAGTCTGCCAAAACAGCGCGTCGGCCTGATGGCCGAGCGCCGAGAAGACCATTGCGTAGATACCGATCTGCAGCAGCGGCGTGCACACGCCGACCAGTTGACTTATCAGACCCTGGCTCAAGCTGGCGAGCGTGTCGTTGGTGCGGTAGGTCTTGCGTCCGCGCACAACACTGACGGCCATTTCGAGAATGACAGCCAAAGCCAGAAAAGGAATCGTCCAGATAACAGCTTGTTCCATCGTATCGTCACAGTAGGTAAAGACAGGCATTTGAACGCCCACAATCGTAAGTATCTTAGCCCACAGTCCTCTTGGTCAACGCCAGTTTTCGTGGTCAGAGTTTTCGATTTTCGGCATGGTGTGCTGAAGGCGCGATGAGATGGAACGATCATCGTGCGGGAACGCTTATCCGCGACGAATAATTCATACACTGCTGGCGTGTCGGTCTGCCGTTGTCAATGTAATAATCCATCAGTTTTCAAAATACTTATTGTCGAAGCTCACATGACTGAAACCAATCTGGCCGCGCTTCGAGCGCTCGTTGTCGAGTGTCGCGAACATCTGGAACACGAACTTTGCGATTTGATCGAGGAACTGGGTCCGACGCTGATTAACGAAGCTCGCGAGCTTAGCAGCACCAGCCGCCTGAAAATCAAACGCGATGCCTATCAGCATCTGTGCAGCGGCTTGGAGGATCATTGGAGCAAATTGCCGCCGATGTTCCGTGACGCACTCACGCGGCGGGCTGACCCGCTAAAGCCGGGCGAAACGCCTCACCACGAGGTTCAGGAGCTTGCGCATCTGGAGATTCTCAGCGATGCGGAATTGGAAGTTCAGGTCACCATGCGCGAGGTCGTCGACCGCATAAAAGCCGCCTGCATTGAGGAAACCAGCGCCCTCGAGCGTCGGTTATCCCAACTTGTTCTGCGTAACGCATTGCCTCACGGCTACAGTGCCTTCCGCGTAAGTTCGGTTTGCACATGTCTTGAAACCGTCTGTGCCGAGACATTCCCGGAAACAGATCAACGCTTTGTGCTGTTGCAACTGATCGGGGCGCATCTGGTATCTGAATTGCCGCAACTTTACCGGGCTATCAACGAAACCCTGATCGACGCTGACATCCTGCCCCAACTGAAGCGCAAATACCGTGAATCTGCGCCGGTGAGTACCGAGGTGGCCGCAGCCGAAACTGCAAAGATGATGGGCACGCTTGAACGTTTGGCAAAGGCGCGAACACCAACCGGCGGTGCGCATGCAGCACCCGCAGGCGATGCCGGCAGCCGCAAATTTCTTGCTTCGCTGCAGACACTTCAGGCAGTTCCGGTCGTCGCCTCGACTGGCGTCCACACCAACGTCGTTCGTCTGGCGCGCGACAGTGAAGCTGCTCGTCATGTGGACGCTAAAGAGTCCGTAGCAATAGACATTGTCTCGGCACTGTTCGACCTGATCTTCAGCGACGATCACGTGTCAGAGGGCATCAAGCTCCTGATCGGCCGCCTACAGATGCCAGTGCTCAAACTGGCCATGCTCAATCAGCAGTTTTTCGCAAATCAAAATCACCCCGCACGACGCTTTTTGGACAGTATTTCCGGCATTGCGATTCGCTGGGGTAAATTTGTCGATGCGAACGATCCGTTCTACCTCAAGCTGTCAGAGCTCGTTGAACGAATTCAACATACCTACGATGGGGATATCGGCGTTTTCGAAGCCGCAATCGTCGAACTCGATGAATTCATCGCCAAGCGTGATCTCATCGAAGCCGAAGCCAATAAAGCGGTCGCCGAAGCCGTTCGCTCACGCGAGGAAGAAATTCGAACCCAGCGCGAAGGGCAACTCATCGCTCAACGGGCTGCTGACGAAGCGCTCATACCGTTGCTGGCATCCCCCATACCAAGAGCAATCGAACAATTTCTGCTGAGCTACTGGCGCGACGTGTTGCAGACCCGCATTTTCTCTTTCGGTTCCAAGAGCGTGCCGTTCGTCGAGACCATGCAAATCGCGACCAACCTGGTCGCTAGTGTCGCGCCGAAAAAAGAGGCCGCGGAACAAAAGCATCAGGTCGCCAACCTACCCGCCTTGCTGAAAGGATTAAATCAGGGTCTCGATGAAATCGGCATCTCGGCGGAAGAGCGACGCGAGTTTATGGATACGCTGATCGAATTGTGTTTGGCTGCATTGCGCGCCGACACTCACAGCGTCGTCATGGCTGATCCGAAGACAGATTCACGACCCCCGGTCGTTCGCCCGGCTCCAACCCTCCAGGTCAGCCATGAGACCGAAAGCGGTGTTCGTGTTCAGGACATTTCGCTGCCGGGTGGACAAGATCTGGGCGGCGAAAATTCGCCTGATCGCGCCAACCTTCGCCGGGTCAGACAACTGGTACGTGGTGACTGGGTAGACTTCATCAACGGTGAACAAACCCGCCGCGAACATCTCACCTGGATCAACCCCTCGCGTTCCCTACTATTGTTCAGCAATCACGCTGCCGAATGTGCGATATCAATTTCTTCGGAGGCTTTGGCCTTACGCATGAAAAATCAGACAGTGGTACTGGTCAAACGTGATGCACCGATATTCGAGCGCGCCTTGCATGGTGCTGTGCAATCGATGGACAACCAAGCCTAGAAAATCCACAGGGATGTTCCGGGAGGGTTTATTTTGCAAGGCTCGCTTCGCCGGTTGGTGCTGGTAACACGCCGTTGCAGAGGTCGAGGCGAAATGAATTGAGGCTCAATCCTTCGATTGCTGAATTTCTTGTTCTGGTGAGGTGCGATGGCTGGAAGTCAGGATTACGCAAGTGATACGCGCAACGAACATGTGCTGATCTATCTGAACGGCGCATTGGTACCGCGCGCCGAAGCCAAGGTGTCGATCTTCGATGCGGGTTTCGTATTGGGCGATGGCGTGTGGGAAGGATTGCGCCTGCACCAGCGCGGCCTGCTGTTTCTTGAGGAACATCTTGACCGGCTGTTTTGGGGCGCGAAGCAGATTGCGCTGTCTATCGGCTTGTCGCGCGATGAAATCAAGACCGCATTGTGGCGGACGCTGGATGCGAATGAAATGACTGACGGCGTGCATCTGCGCTTGATGCTGACGCGCGGAACCAAACAGACCGTCAATCAGGATCCGCGCAATTCCTTGGGCACACCCACGACAGTGATCGTCGCCGGGCACAAGCTGCCATCGCCAGCCATCATGCAGCAGGGATTGGCGCTGGCAACCTCAAGTATTCGATGCACACCGGCACACATGTTTGACATGCGCTTAAATTCGCATTCGCGGCTGAATCTTATTCGTGCGCTGATCGAGGTCATCGATCAGGGTGCCGACGAGGCCTTGATGCTCGATCCCGATGGGTTCGTGTCCAGCTGTAATGCGACAAATTTTTTCTTCGTCCGCGATGGCCTGTTGTGCACGTCCAGCGGGGAGTTCTGTTTTCACGGCGTAACACGAGGAAACGTGATGGCCTTGGCGCGTGCCAATGACATTGCCTTGCAGCAGGGCAATTTCACCCTGGATGATGTGTATGCCGCACAGGAAGCCTTTGTCACCGGAACCTTCGGCGGCTTGACCCCCGTGCGGGCGATTGACGGGCGCGTGCTGTCGGCCGCACTTCCGGGACCGATGACAAAACAGTTATGCCGACTTTATGAAGCGCTCAAGGATGCCGAAGCGCTCAAGGGACGCAGATGAGTGAAGGCGTCGTTCGCATCGCGATGTGGTCCGGGCCGCGCAATATCTCGACGGCGTTGATGCGCTCGTTTGAAAATCGGCCGGACACGACGGTCGTCGACGAACCGCTCTATGCCGTCTACCTCGCGGCCACCGGCGCCGATCATCCGATGCGTGAGGAAGTGTTGAACTCGCAGCCCACCGATTGGCGAGTGGTTGCCGATGCCTTGACCGGGCCGGTGCCGGACGGACAACGCGTGGTCTATCAAAAACATATGACGCATCACCTGCTGCCCGACATAGCGCGCGAATGGACGGCACAATTAAAAAATGCGTTTCTGATTCGCGCACCGGAAGATGTATTGCTGTCCTATGCGCAGGTGCGCGGCCAGGCAAGTCTTGAAGACATCGGCGTACCGCAACAGCGCGAATTATTCGAGCGCGAGGCTGACCGCTTGGGACATGCACCGCCGGTAATTGATTCCTATGATGTGCTGGCAAATCCACGCGGCGTGCTGAGCGCACTGTGTGCTGCACTGGACATTCCATTTTTCGAACAGATGCTGAGCTGGCCGGCAGGCAAACGTGCAAGCGATGGTGTTTGGGCACCCGCCTGGTACGCCGCCGTCGAAAGTTCAACCGGGTTTTCGGCGCCACGCGCACCGGCGCAACTCGATGATTTACCCGACAGTTTGAAGCGCATCGCAGTTCAGGCACGCGGCGACTATGAGCACTTGGCCGGGTTCAAAATCGGTGCGTGAGGATTTCATCTGACCTCCTTGATTGTATGAGTAGGGTATTTGATAAGACAACGGCGTATGGCCGGTGAACGGGCCAGTCCCTCACCAGCACCAACTGACAATCACTTATGTTTCTCGCAGGGGATCAAGTAGCGACGACAGCCCGTTGTGATCCAGCTCATGCATCAGCGCCAATAGCTGACCAAGTTCACCAGAAGGAAATCCTTCGCGGGCGAACCAATTGAGATAGTTGCCGGGCAGGTCGGCGATTACACGGCCTTTGTATTTGCCGTAGGGCATCGCGTGGGTGACGAGGAGTTGCAAATACTCTGAATTCATTTGTGTGCAATTTCCTGAACTCAAACCGTCAAGCCCGAATCACGTCGCTCGTGACGCGGGCTGTGGCCGTACCAGCGACGAAACGCCCGTGTTAGTGCGCTGGTCTCGGAAAATCCCAGTATCTCGGCGATGTCGGCGATGGCGAGTTCTGACTGGCGCAAGTATTTCATTGCCAGATCGGCGCGAACGGCATCGAGCATTTGGCTGAAGCTGGTGCGCTGGTCGGTGAGATGTCTTTGCAAGCTACGCGTGGACAAATTCAGAACTTTGGCGACAATCGCAATGTCGCAGGATGCGACGGGCAGCAGCGAACGGATGACTGTTTCGGACTGGGTGCACAGCCGCGCAGGGAGTTGTTTGCGCTGCGCACCTAAGCGTGAAGCCAGCACTTGGTGCGTGGCGACATCGCCTGAACCCAATGGTGTTGGCAAAATCCCGGCGTCAATCAACAAGGCATTGCGATCTGCGTTGAAGACAATATGTTTGCCAAATACCTTGCGATGCAAATGCAAATCCTTAGGCGGGCTATGCCGAAACGAGATCTGCGCTGGTAACCAC
>JANYAW010000350.1 GCA_025361105.1 Rhodocyclaceae bacterium
CCAAGATCAAGCCATCGACCGAACTTGAATGCTGCCTGTCTGATGATCCCTGCTTGAGTAAAACCGAGTCGCGCGTGTAAGGCAATACTGCCTGCGTTACTCATTTCGATGCCACCTATCAGGAGGTGATATTGCTGCTCGGTGGCGCGGACAATGAGGCGTTGCAATAGTGCCCGTCCGACACCCTTGCCGCGATGCTGGTGATGAACATAGACGGAATGTTCGACCGAATATTTATAGGCAGGCCATGCGCGAAACGTGCCGTAACTAGCGAAACCAAGTAGCTGCCCGCCGTCGTCTATGACGCCGATTACGGGGAATCTGCCGCTCGCCTTGACCTTGAACCATTCGACCATGCGTTCGGCTGTGCGCGGCCGGTAATCAAACAGTGCGGTCGAGTTGATGATGGCTTCGTTGAAGATGGCAAGCATCGCATCGGCGTGGGCATCTAGTGTGCAATCAATGATCTGCATGAGTGAATTTCAGGATTAGTGGTGAGCCGCAAATTTTTCTGGACATCCAAAACATCGCTGAAGTGGCTTGCAGTATTGGGATTGATGGCATCTTGGCATAAATGGTCAGACGCAGTCTGATTCTGACTCGCCAGCGGAGAATTGAGGTAAGGTATCCGCACTTTGATCAAGCATCTCGCTGATTGTTAATTAACGGAAAGCTCAACCATGAAGCGCTTGAAAATTCTCGCTTGTATTGCCTTGATTCCTACTCTCACGCATGCCGCTGATCGCATCACTGATGCGGCGTTTGCGACGCGCTCGGAGGTATTCGCGCCGCATGCGATGGCAGCGACCAGTCAGCCATTGGTGACGCAGATTGCACTGGACACCATGAAGCGTGGCGGCAATGCGATTGATGCGGCGATTGCCGCCAACGCCGCGCTCGGGTTGATGGAGCCGATAGGCTCGGGCATGGGTGGTGATTTGTTTGCGATTGTGTGGGATGCAAAAACCAAAAAACTTTATGGGCTGAACGGCAGTGGACGTTCACCGCGCTCGCTGAGTTTGACACAGCTTCGCGCTGATCTTGCCAAGCGTGGCGAGACCGAAATCCCGCCGTTTGGTCCTTTACCGGTGAGCGTTCCTGGCGCGGTTGATGGCTGGTTTGAATTGCATACGCGTTTCGGCAAGTTGCCAATGAAGGAGATACTCGCCCCCACCATTCGCTATGCGCGCGAGGGCTTTCCGGTCAGCGATGTGATTAGTTTTTATTGGCAAAGGAATGTCAAACGACTGATGGAGTTTCCGGGCATCAAAGAGCAGTTCACCAAGAATGGCGAAGGACCAGCCAAAGGACAAATGTGGACTAATCCGAATTTGGCTGCGACGCTTGAAACCCTTGTCAATGAAGGGCGTGACGGGTTTTACAAAGGTGACATCGCCCGCAGAATTGCGGCCTATATGAAGGCCAATGGTGGCTATCTGGATTATGAAGATTTGGCTACGCACAAAAGTGAATGGGTAGAGCCGGTATCAGTGAATTATCGGGGTTATGACGTGTGGGAAATTCCACCGAATAGCCAAGGCATCGCCACCTTGCAGATGCTCAATTTGCTTGAAGGTTACGATTTGAAAACAGCTGGATTTGGCAGCGTGAATCATTTGCATTGGATGGTGGAAGCGACCAAAGTCGCCTTTGCTGATCGTGCCAAATATTATGCAGATCCGAATTTTTACAAGACGCCAGTGGCGCACTTGCTCAGCAAAAAATATGCCGATGAACGCCGCAAGTTAATCAAGCCGGACAGTGCACAAATGCGAGTTGGTGCTGGTGACACGCCGTTGAAAACCTCCGACACGATTTACCTTACCACTGCAGACGCCGAAGGCAATATGGTGTCGTTAATCCAGAGCAACTATCGTGGCATGGGCAGCGGTATGGCACCGGGCAATCTGGGATTCATCCTGCAAGATCGAGGCCAATTATTTGCGCTCGAAGATGGCCACGCCAATGTCTATGCGCCGGGCAAGCGCCCGTTCCAAACCATCATTCCGGCCTTCATCACCAAAGACGGCAAACCGTGGGTGAGCTTCGGTGTGATGGGTGGCGACATGCAGCCGCAAGGACATGTGCAGATTGTCGTTAACCTCATTGATTTCGGTATGAATCTGCAAGAAGCCGGCGATGCGCCACGCATCTATTGGACATCGGTGCAAGAGCCGACGGGTGGCACGATGACCGACGGCGGCACGCTAAATTTGGAGTCCGGTTTTCCGGCAAAAACCATCCAACAACTACTCCAAAAGCGCCACAAGATTGGCTATGACTTGGGCGGTTACGGTGGCTACCAAGCCATCATGCGCACAAGCAATGCGGTGTGGGTGGGTGCCAGCGAATCGCGCAAAGACGGGATGGCGGCCGGGTACTAACCGGCGCCATCCGCGTACTAAATCACCCGCCGGATTTTTTCAATGCTGGCGCAAATCCGCGATGCCGCATCAACGCCGCAGTGTCGACATCGCGACCGCGGAAATTGCGGAAGGCGATGGTTTGATCGACACTATTCCCGCGTGATAAGACTTCCTTGACGAAGCGCGCGGCGGTCGGCTTGTCCCATGCACCGCCAGCGGATTGTTCAAACGCTTCCCACGCATCGGCGGTGAGCGAATCGGCCCACAGGTAGGCGTAATAGCCAGCGGAATAGCCATCGCTGCCAAAGGCGTGGGCAAATTGTGTGGTGCGATGACGCATCACCACCTCATCCGGCATGCCCATTGCCGCCAGCGTGTCGCGCTCGAACTCAACTGGTTTGATGGCGGCACCACCGGCGAGGTGAAACTTCATATCAATGATCGCGCCGGACAAATATTCCACCGTAGTGAAGCCCTCGTTGAAGGTTTTGGCGCGCACGATTTTTTCGACTAGCTCATGCGGAATAGGTTTTCCGGTTTGATAGTGCAAGGCGAATTTATCGAGCACTTCCGGCGTGAGCAACCAGCGTTCGTTGATTTGTGAGGGGAACTCGACGAAGTCACGTGCGACGTTGGTACCCGATAGGGTGGCATACGTGACATTGGATAACAAGCCATGCAAGGCGTGGCCGAATTCGTGAAACATGGTGACTGCATCGTCCCAGGAAATCAGCACGGCTTGACCTTTGGCAGCCGGGATGAAATTTGAATTATTGGAAACGATGGGTGTCAAAGCATGGTCAAGCTTTTGCTGATTGCGATACGAATTCATCCAGGCACCGGACAATTTGCCCACCCGTGCATAGGGATCGAAATACCAATAACCGGCATGCTTTCCAGCGGCATCAAGGACTTCCCACGCGGTCACGTCCACATGATTGGTGGCGATACTGGGTGCAGGTATGAAGCGCAAGCCATAAAGTTTTGTCGCCGACCAAAACATTGCCTCGCGCATTTTGTCCAATTGCAAATAAGGCTTCACTTCGTTGAGGTCAAGGTCGTATTGTGCCTTGCGCAGTTTCTCGGCGTAGTAGCGATAGTCCCATGGCGCAAGCTTGAATCCACCGCCTTCTGCGTCAATAATTTTTTGCATCGCGGCGACATCGGTATGCACTTGCGCGACGGCGGGCTTCCACACCGCTTCCATCAAAGCCATCGCGCGCGCGGGTGTGGCGGCCATTTCCGGTTCGACACGCCAGTGTGCGTGAGTGGCGTAGCCGAGCAGTTGGGCACGTTCAAAACGTAACGCAAGTATTTCGGTGATGATTTTTTTGTTATCGGCGGCATCATCATTGTTGCCCCGGTTGTAGTAGGTGCGCCAGACTTTTTCGCGCAATCCGCGGTCCTGGGCCAGGGTCAGGAAGGGATCCATTGATGAGCGCGTATTGTCCACCGCCCATTTACCTTTTTGCCCGCGCGATTCGGCCGAGCGTGCGGCCGCATCTCGCAAATCCTGCGGCAAACCGGCAAGCCCGGTTTCGGATTCAATCAAGGTGTAAGGCTTGGCTTCGTCATCGAGTAGATGCTGTTGGAAATCGCTGAATAAGGTCGCGAGACGTTGATTGATTTCACTGACACGCTTTTTTTGTGCTGTATCCAGCTTGGCGCCAGCACGAACAAATTCAGTGTAAGTCAGCCAGGTCAGGCGTAATTGCTCCGGATTGAGCTTGAGTTTTTCGCGTGCGTTGTACACCGCTTCCACACGTTTGAACAAAGGCAAATTTTGATTTATCTCGTCACCAAACGCCGCGAGCTTCGGTGCCAGTTCGCGTTTGATACTTGGCAGCTTACCTACATTGAGTACGCTGGTATGCACGTTGTAATAGGTATAGACGCGCGTCATCGTCTGGCCGCTGCGCTCCAGCGCGACGATAGTGTTGTCAAAGTTCGGCTTGGCTTTGTTGCTGGTGATGCGGGCAATTTCTGCGCGTTGTTCATCCATCGCGATGGCAAACGCTGCCGGAAATTCCTCAACTTTGACCGCGCTCCAATCTGGCACACCACTGTGTGCGCCGGTCCAGGTAGCAAGCATTGCAGGAGGTGCAACTGGCGTGGCTGCATTGACAGTGGATATCAGCATGAGTGTGGTGGCGAGTGTGGCGAGAAGGGCGAAGATTTTGTGTGCGGTTCTTAGCGTTGTCATCAGAGCAACCTTCCAGTGAAGAATGGCGGTTATTGTAGCGACCTCGGCGGGTTCGTTTTGGTCATGCAAATTGTCCGCGTTCTTGGGTATGCTGTCCGCACTTCCACAGCATTTATTTGAGGGGATTTTGATGGGCAAAATTTGGTCAGAGGCAACTGTTCTTTTTGGCGTCGCACTAGTCGTTGCGATAAGCAATGTCTATGCAAAAGATACCGATAGTGCAGCAAAGAATCCGCCCAAAACCAGTGCCGAGATTATTGCCGCATCGCCCGCAGCTGATTGGCGTGATGTTGCGCCGACGGACTTGATTGTCATGGATTTACCGCAAGGCCAGGTGTTGATAGAACTTGCCAAACGCTTTGCGCCAGCGCACGCCGCAAACATCCGCACGC
>JANYAW010000413.1 GCA_025361105.1 Rhodocyclaceae bacterium
CGCTCCAGCGATTCGGCAATCGAGCAATTGATATTTTTTTGCGAGAAAGTTTCGGAGGCCGCACCGAACACGGCGACTTCTTTGGCGCCCGCTGCCAGCGCAGCTTCCAGCCCGCGCATGTTTGGTGTGAGCACCGGATAACCGACGCCTGCCAGACGCGTTATGCCAGCCATTACTTTGGCCGCATCGGCCATTTGCGGCACCCATTTTGGTGACACAAATGCAGTCGCTTCAATCGACTTGAGACCGGCTTCGCCGAGTCGATGAATCAATTCAATCTTGGTCGCGGTACTGACTTTGTGCGTTTCGTTTTGCAGGCCATCACGCGGGCCAACTTCAATGATGCGAACTTTGCTGGGAAGGGACATGGTGGCTTGAAAAGTAGTCGAAAGGGTTGCGGCGCATGGGTCTAGCTTGGTACAAATTCTACTAGCTCAGCACCGTCACCCACCTGTTCACCGACCGCAAAGCGGAAGGACTTTACGATTCCTGCAACAGGTGCGGCTATCGTGTGCTCCATTTTCATCGCCTCCAGTATCAGCAAGGGCGCACCTTTTTCAAGCACCTGCCCCACCGCTGCAATCAAGGCAATAACTTTGCCGGGCATCGGTGCGGTCAAGCCGCCTTCAGTACCGCTACTGCTGGCCACATGAAACAAGGGATCAACGACCGCAAAAACAAAGCTCATGCCATCGATAAACACATGCCGCTTTTCGCCAGCGGATATCACCGTGGCCGTCAAGCGCCGACCATCCATATCGACCCGCATCGCGCCAGCGCCGAGCTGCTGCACGCTGACTGGCATGACAACGCCGTCGATTGCCAAGGAAAATCCGTGACGCGTGTAAGCACCAACGACTACACACTCATGATCACCCGCGCGCAAATGCACACGGCGCTCGGCCGCACCATTCATGCGCCAACCATCCCGCGTTGCCCACGGTGAATGCGGGTCATTGCTGGTCGTCGCATCCGCCGCTGCGTGTTGTCGGTCGCGCAATAGTTCGGCCAACGCCGCCATTCGCCACGCATCGCTTGAAGGCTTGCCGTTGGCCGGAAACAGAAAAGTTTTTTCGCGCTCGATCAAGCCGGTATCAAGATCAGCTTGCGAAAAAGCTGGCGACGCCACCAAGCGCGACAAGAAACCGATGTTGTTGGAAACACCCACCACGCGATAGTCGGCCAGGGCTTGCAGCATGCGGGCGAGCGCCGCATCGCGCGACTTGCTACCACTGTCGTCCCACACAATCAGTTTGGCAATCATCGGGTCATACCACGGCGTGATTTCGTCGCCTTGTTCAACACCGGTGTCGACGCGCACATGCATGGACTCCGCTGGCGGCGCAAGGTGAATCAACTTGCCAGTCGAAGGCAAAAATCCTTTGTCGGGATCTTCTGCATAAACCCGCGCTTCTATCGCGTGGCCACGAATCTGGATTTGCTCTTGCATCAATGGCAGCGTGTCACCAGCACCAACTCGCAATTGCCATTCAACCAAATCCAAGCCGGTAATCATCTCCGTCACCGGATGCTCGACTTGCAAGCGCGTGTTCATTTCCATGAAATAAAACGTGCCGTCCTGATTGACAATAAATTCAACGGTGCCCGCGCCAACGTAGTTCACCGCCTTGGCCGCATCCACCGCTGCCTTGCCCATTTGCGCGCGGCGTGCCGCAGTCATGCCGGGCGCGGGCGCTTCTTCCAACACCTTTTGGTGGCGTCGCTGCACCGAGCAATCGCGCTCAAACAGATGCACGCAATTGCCATGGCTATCGCCAAAAATCTGAAACTCGATATGTCGCGGGCGCTGCAAATATTTTTCTATCAATACGTGTTCATCATCGAAACTAGATTTCGCTTCGCGTTTGCATGAAGCCAAGGCATCGAGGAATTCGGCCGAGGAATTCACCGCGCGCATACCTTTGCCGCCACCGCCCGCAGCGGCTTTGATGAGTACCGGATAGCCGATTGTGTCGGCTTGCTGCTTGAGAAATTCAGATTCTTGATTGTCGCCGTGGTAACCGGGAGTGAGTGGCACACCGGCTTTTTCCATCAATTTTTTGGCTTCGGATTTGCTACCCATTGCGCGTATCGCCGCCACCGGTGGGCCGATGAACACGATGTCATTTTTTTCGCAGGCCTGTGCAAAATCTTCGTTCTCGGATAAAAATCCATAGCCGGGATGCACCGCCTGCGCGCCGGTGGCTTTGGCTGCCGCGATAATTTTTTCGGCAACCAGATAGGATGATTTCGCTGCGGCTGGGCCTATGCAAATGGCCTCGTCGGCCAGTCGCACATGGCGCGCACCGGCATCGGCTTCGGAATACACGGCGACGGTGCGAATGCCCATGCGGCGTGCTGTCTTGATCACGCGGCAGGCGATCTCGCCACGATTGGCGATGAGGATTTTGCTAAACATCGTCTTCCCCATCGTAGTAATCGACCACATCGGCACGGCGACCAATGTGTTTAAAAGTGCGTGCGCCCATAGGTCCGACCAGGACATTGAACTTGTCTGAGTCAGGGTATTCGCAAACGTCCGGCTCACGCATCGAGCTTGCCACCAGTACTCGCAATTCTGTCGCGCCGGTGTTAATCAGGTGGTGCGCAGTGTCTCGGCCGCCCGCTGGCGCGCCCATCACATCGCCCGCCGTCACCGCGTATTCAGCGTGCGAAGTGCGATAAGTGCCGTTGCCTTCTAGTACTACATAAAACTCGTCGTTGGCATGATGGTTGTGAAAGGGACAAATTCGCTTGCCGGGGGGAATCACACTGTAGCCAACTCCCAAATGATGCATGTCCAACAAAGGGCCAAGTGCGGCATAGCGCTCGGCATATTTTTCACCGTGCGTATCGGTGGTGAGCTCAAGCTCGGTAAGCTTTAGAACGGGGCTTTTGACGGTCATGATGATTTCCAATTCGGTGGGCGTTTTTCCAGAAACGCACTCATGCCTTCGCGCCCCTCGACAGACGCACGTCGCCGCGTAATTCGTTGCGCCGTGTCTTCAATCACCGCCGCCGACAAACTACGCCACGCCACCGCATCGATCAATTCCTTGCATTCTGCCAGCGCGTCGGGGCCATTACCCAGCAAGGCATCGACAATTTCACCCATCGCTTCGTCGAGTGCTTTTGCATCATTCACAATCTCGTGCAGTAAGCCTATTCGATACGCTTCCGCTGCTGAAAATCGTTCCGCCGTCAGCATGAAGCGCCGCGCGTAACGCTCACCGATCGCGGCAATCACATGCGGGCTGATGACGGCTGGAATCAGTCCGAGCTTGACTTCGGTGAGCGCGAATTGCGCGTCGAAAACCGCAATCGCGATGTCACAAGCGGCGATCAGGCCGACACCACCGCCATAAGCCGGGCCTTGCACGCGCGCTACCGTCGGTTTGGGGCACTGGCGAACACGGCGAAACATTTCGGCCAGTGCGCGCGAGTCTTCCAGATTGCCTTCTATCGAATATCCGGCCATGTGTTTCATCCAATTCAGATCTGCACCGGCACAAAAACTTTTCCCGGTGCTGGAAATAACCACCACCCGCACCTTCGCGTCCGCAGCCATCGCATCTACTGCAGCGCTAATTTCATCAATCATCGCGTCATCAAAAGCGTTGTGCCGATCGGCACGGTTAAGCGTAATGATGCCCACGCCTTGATCGATTTCAGTCACGATGTTTTG
>JANYAW010000069.1 GCA_025361105.1 Rhodocyclaceae bacterium
CTCACGAAGTTTCAGAATCATGCGGGTGGGGCGTACTAGGAATTGCGCGACTCGCCAGTTGGTGCTGGTGACACGCCGTTATCGAAAGTCTGACCCCTAAAGCACTTCCCCCGCATGATCCGCCAGCCGCGAACGTTCGCCGCGCTGCAAGGTTACATGCCCTGAATGCGCCCAGCCCTTGAATCGATCGACGACGTAGGTTAGACCCGAGCTACCTTCAGTCAAATACGGTGTGTCTATTTGCGCGATATTGCCAAGACATACGACTTTGGTGCCCGGCCCGGCGCGCGTGATCAAGGTTTTCATTTGCTTCGGTGTGAGGTTTTGCGCTTCATCGATGATTAAAAATTTATTCATGAAGGTGCGTCCGCGCATGAAATTTAATGATTTGATTTTGATGCGGTTGCGGATTAAATCCATCGTTGCGGCGCGACCCCAATCGCCGCCGTAGTTGGCGGCTTGGCCGCCCTGGCCGGAGGCAGATTGTTCGGCGGGTTTGTTTAGCACGTCGAGATTGTCTTCCAGTGCGCCCATCCACGGTGTCATTTTTTCTTCTTCGGTGCCGGGCAAGAAGCCGATGTCTTCACCGACCGGCACAGTGACGCGGGTAATGATGATTTCGGCAAAGCGTTTGGTTTCCAGCGTTTGCGTGAGTGCCGAAGCCAGCGTCAGCAAAGTTTTTCCGGTACCGGCTTGTCCTAACAGCGTGACAAAATCAATGTCCGGATTCATCAACAAATTGAGCGCGAAATTCTGCTCGCGATTCCTTGCCGTGATGCCCCACACCGCATTTTTCTGATGCGAATAATCGATCAGCGTTTCAAGCTCGGCGGTCTTGCCAGCGGCGACTTTAATCAGCGCTTGCAAGGGTTGCGCGCCATCTTGCCAGACGAATTCATTGACCATGAATTCGGCGCACAGCGGGCCTTTGATGCGGTAGTAAGTGCGGCTATCCTTTTTCCACGACTCCAGTCCTTTGCCGTGCGTATCCCAGAAATTTGGCGGAAGTTCGCGTGTGCCGGTGTAAAGCAGATCGGTGTCTTCGAGAACTTTGTCGTTGAAATAATCCTGCGCTGCCAAATCCAGTGCGCGTGCCTTGATGCGCATGTTGATGTCTTTGGATACCAAAATGACATGGCGCTTGGGAAATTTCTGGCCGAGGAACATCACCACAGCAAGAATTTGATTGTCGGCTTTGGCGGTCGGCAAGGACGATGGCAAAACGCCATTGATGGCTTCGGTTTGCAAGTACAAGCGACCGGTTGCCAAGCCGCGCGAGGCGACACTCAGATCGATGCCGTGCTTGATGCCGTCTTCGAGTCCGCTGATGATTTCATCCATCATGCGGCTGGCTTGACGGGCGTTGCGGGCGACTTCCGACATGCCTTTCTTGTTTGAATCCAGCTCTTCCAGCGTCATCATCGGCACGTAGATATCGTGCTCTTCAAAACGGTACAGACTCAGTGGGTCGTGCATTAGCACGTTGGTGTCGAGCACGAAAATTTTCGTGCTTGGGGAGGGGGTGGGTTTGGTACGCTTGGTGGTCATGAGTACCTCAATAGTTTGTCGGTGTTTTGGTTGATGGGGGGTAGCGCAAGCCTGCCCAACAACGATAACTTTTGGACGCGCCAGAGAGCGCGCAATGAGGCTAATGAATGAGCTTCTGTTTGACGCTTAAGCGCAAAAGCCGCGCAAGGCGAAACCCTCAGAGCGCCAGCAGCGCAGCCAAAACTTCTTCGGCATGCCCGTCGGCTTTGACCTTGCGCCATTCCTGCCTTAGCTTGCCGGTCGAATCAATCAGAAAAGTGCTGCGCTCGATGCCCAGCACATCTTTGCCGTACATGTTTTTCAGTTTGATCACGTCAAATAATCGACACAGGGTTTCGTCGGTATCCGCCAGCAAATCAAAGGGCAAGCCGAGATTGCTTTTGAATTTCTGGTGAGATTTGATCGAATCGCGTGAAACACCAAAAATTTTTGCGCCACGTGTGGTGAACTTTTCGTGCAGATCACGGAACTGCATGGCTTCGGTAGTGCAGCCGGGCGTGCTGTCTTTTGGGTAAAAATAAATAATGACCGGATGTCCGCGCTGCGCCAAAAGCGAGAACGGTTCGCCAGCCGGTCCGCCAGTTGAGGCAGCGCTAAAGTCGGGGACAACCAGACCGATAAGCGATGCAGGGTTTTGATTGGTGTTCATGCAGCTTCCTTCCATGTTGAGAGAAATTCTTCTCCCTGAGTGAGCAACAAACCCGCACGTCCAGCGACTGTCCGAAAAATTAATTCGTGACGGGGCAGGGTGGCGAAATCCAGGCTATCGCGAAGTTGGCCGAGCGAGCAAATTTCGTGACCTTGCTCTGCCCAGCCAGTCAGCAAACTATTCAAAGTCGAATCCAGGTTCATCCGCGCAAAGTCGGCGGTGAGGGAAAAAACATGCGCTTTAGATTGGGCGCTGGCAGTCATTTTCAATAGCTGTTGATGCACGTTTTCCCCTGTGTGACCATCGTTGCCAATTAGCTCGTCAAATGTCGGCAAGGTAGTCGGCAATTGTGCGCAATGAATCGGCTCGCCATTCCAGATCGGTACGAAGGGATGTGTGCCGCGACAATCCGATGCCCAGCGGTAGCCAAGGCGTTGCGTCAAGCGCAAGGCATGAATGTTCATCTGCCATTTGGCCGCGCCGTGGCCAATGGCATCGTCGCCGAATACTTC
>JANYAW010000075.1 GCA_025361105.1 Rhodocyclaceae bacterium
GTCGGATATTCACGTCGAGCCGGGTTTGGGCAAAGACAAAGTGCTGATTCGTTTCCGCAAAGACGGCTCGTTGATGAAGTACATCGAAGTGCCGGCCAGTTATCGCAATGCAATGGTTGCGCGACTCAAGATCATGTGCGATCTGGATATTGCCGAGCGACGCAAACCGCAGGACGGCAAAATCAAATTCAAGAAATTCGGCCCACTGGATATTGAGCTGCGTGTGGCGACCTTGCCGACTACCGGCGGTGTTGAAGACGTGGTGATGCGGATTTTGGCCGCCGGCGAGCCGATTCCACTCGACAAAATGGGTATTTTGCCGACCAATCTGGCCAAGCTCAAAGACGCAATATCCAAACCCTATGGCCTGTTTTTCGTCTGTGGTCCAACGGGTTCGGGCAAAACCACCACCTTGCATTCGGTGCTCAAGTACCTCAATACGGTTGACACCAAGATATGGACGGCGGAAGACCCAGTCGAAATTACGCAGAAAGGCCTGCGCCAGTGCCAGGTGAACAAGAAAGTGATCGACTTTGCCACGATCATGAAAGCGTTTTTGCGTGCCGATCCCGACATCATCATGGTCGGTGAAATGCGCGACGCAGAAACCACCGGTATTGGCATCGAGGCTTCACTCACGGGTCACCTGGTGTTCGCTACCTTGCACACCAATAGTGCGCCGGAGTCGATCATTCGGCTCCTAGACATGGGTATGGATCCCTTCAACTTCTCCGATGCCCTGCTTGGTATTCTGGCCCAACGTCTCGCCAAGCGGCTGTGCAAATGCAAGGAGGAGTACACCCCTGACGAGGATGAAATTCGCTTGTTCATGAAAGAGTACTGCAGTGAACTGGTCAATACGGATACCTTCAAGGCGAATATGGAGAAGGCGTTTGCCGACACTAAAGCGCGCTTGCTAAAGGACTACGGCAAGGACGGAAAGTTCGTCTTCTATCGCGCCAAGGGCTGCGATGCCTGTGGTGGTAGCGGCTACAAAGGGCGTTGTGGTCTGCATGAACTGATGATGGGCACGGATCCGACCAAAAAACTGATTCAGGAACATGCCCGTGTTGCCCAACTGGTCGCGCAGGCACTCGACGACGGAATGCTGACGCTGAAAATGGATGGACTGGAAAAGGCGCTGCAAGGCGTGACTGATCTGAAACAAGTCCGCGCCGTTTGTATCAAGTAAGCCAAGCGCGGCGGCGATATTTTCCGATGTTGTCCGATTCTGCCAGTTGGTGCTGGTGACCCGCCGTTGTAAGCACGTTTGAGGAAGTAATTCATCATGGCAACCAACGACGATCTTTTTAGCCGCCTGGAGCAACTCAACGAGATCGGCGCGGCACTATCCAAAGTGCGTGACATCGACCGACTGCTCGAACACATACTGGTCGCTGCAAAAACCATTACTCATGCTGACGGCGGCACACTGTATCGTGTCACCGAAAATGGCAAGGCGCTGCGCTTTGAAATTATCCGCACTGATTCCTTGAATATTGCGATGGGCGGAACGACCGGCAACCCGATTAATTTTCCCGAAATACAGTTGTATGACGAAAACGGCAAGAGTAATGACGCAATGGTTGCAGCTAACGCGGCAATCCACGACAAAACAGTAAATATCGAAGATGCCTACGCTGCCGAAGGCTTTGACTTTTCCGGCACACGTGCCTTTGACCGCCGCACTGGCTATCGTTCCACCTCATTTCTCACCGTGCCGATGAAAAATCACGAAGGTGAAATCATCGGCGTGTTGCAACTCATCAATGCCCAGGATCCGGCGACCTGTGCGGTGGTTCCGTTCTCTTCGGCCGACCAAAGTTTGGCCGAGTCGCTCGCCTCACAAGCAGCGATTGCACTGACCAATCGTTTGCTGATAACGCAACTCGAAGAACTCTTTGAATCATTCATCAACCTCATCAACTTGGCGATTGACGAAAAATCTCCTTACACCGGCGGCCATTGCCAACGCGTCCCAGCCTTGACAATGCTTCTTGCTGAAGCCGTCGATAAGACCACTGAAGGTCCGCTGGCAGCATTCAAAATGACCGACAAGGATCGTTACGAATTAAAAATTGCCGGCTTGTTACACGATTGCGGCAAAGTCACCACGCCAGTGCACGTGGTCGACAAAGCGACCAAATTGCATACGCTGTACGACAAAATTGGTTTGGTCGATACGCGATTTGAAGTGCTTAAACGCGACGCAAAAATCGCGGCACTCGAAGCCAAGCTGGCACTGCGTCAGCCCGCCGACGCACAAGCTGAAGCTGCAATCACCCAAAGCTGCGACGAACAAATCAACACGCTAAACGAGGAGCGAAAATTCCTGCGCGTTTGCAACGTTGGCGGCGAAGCGATGAAAGAACCCGATCAGCAGCGAGTCAAAGATATCGGACGCAATCGTCGATGGCAAAACGTCGACGGCCTTGGCGCTGCATTTTTAACGGACGACGAGATTGATAATCTAACGATACGTGCTGGCACACTAACTCAAGCCGAGCGCGAAATCATCAATCACCACATTGTCGCCACCATCAAAATGCTCGAACATTTGCCTTGGCCCAGTCATCTCAAGAATGTCCCCGAATACGCAGGCGGCCATCACGAGCGCATGGACGGCAAGGGCTACCCCAAAGGCTTGACCCGCGATCAAATGTCGCTACAGGCGCGCATGATGGGCATCGCCGACATCTTTGAAGCCTTGACTGCGCGCGACCGCCCTTACAAGCCCGGCATGAAGCTCTCTCAGGCCATGAGCATCATGGAAAATTTCAAGAAAAATAACCATATCGATCCCGACCTGTTCGACGTGTTCGTGTCGCAAAAAGTGTATCTGAACTACGCGAAACAGTTTCTGGATACGCAACAGATCGATGAAGTGCTTTAACGGCGTGTCACCACACGCTACGGCGCAGAGCGCGTCTTTTGCGCGACCGCCTTGTAGCATGGTTGTTTCTAATTTTGCATTTGTTTCACCAGCACCAACTGACGAAACCTACTTTCAAGTGACGAACTTTGTCGCTATGAATGCAATGCAGACGGAAAAGCAGTGCCTCTAGGGAATTGATTGGCTGGCACGAACCCTGCTTAATGTAACCCGGCGACACTTGTCGCAGCTGCTTTAAGGAGATTCTTCAATGAAAAAGTTACAAAAGGGTTTTACCCTGATCGAGCTGATGATCGTGGTGGCGATTATCGGTATTCTGGCCGCTATCGCCATTCCTCAGTTCTCGGACTATCAAAAGAAGTCGCGCGACGCATCGGCTCAGGCTGATCTGAAGAATGCCCTGACTGTCATGATGGCTAACAAGCTGTAATAGGAGAAATCAAATGAAAAAAATTCTACTTGCAACAGCGCTGATTTCGATGAGCAGCTTGGGCTTTGCCGCAACCGCAAATACGGCGCTCGGCACCGCAGTGACCGGTGGCGGTTCGACCACCGT
>JANYAW010000079.1 GCA_025361105.1 Rhodocyclaceae bacterium
TTGTCCCACGAGTGCTTGGCGCGGCGCTGCGATTCAACGGCATAAGTGTCAACATCGGTGCGCGACATGCCCCATTTGGTCGCCACCAAATCGGCCGAAATACCTTGCGGAACGAAGAAAGTTTTCGCTGCCACTTGCGGATCAATCGGCCAAGCACCACCAGATGAACCCATGGGTACGCGGCTAAGCGACTCGACACCGCCGCCGACCACCATATCAGCTTGCCCCGACATAATTTGTGCAGCAGCCTGATTGCAAGCGTCGAGCCCGGAAGCACAAAAACGATTGATCGTCACGCCGGGAGCAGTCACCGCATAGTCGGCGTAGAGCGCGGCGACGCGGGCGATATCTGCACCTTGTTCGCCCACCGGTTCGACACAACCAAGCACTACGTCATCAACTTTCGAGGTATCCAGACCGTTGCGATCGCGCAGCGCTTTGAGCACATGTGCTGCCAGATAGATCGGCGTGGTCTGATTCAAGCTACCGCTGCTTTTTCCGCGACCACGAGGCGTGCGCACCACGTCGTAAATGTAGGCTTCCGTCATGTCAATTGCTCCTGATTTTGTTGCAGATTGAAGTGTGATATTTCTTAAAGTGTGCGACCAATCAATTCCTTCATGATCTCATTGGTACCGCCATAGATACGTTGCACACGGGCATCAGCCCAGCCACGCGTGATCTCGTATTCCCACATATAGCCATAGCCACCATGGAGCTGTACGCATTCGTCGAGCACTTTGAATTGCAAATCACTGCACCAATATTTCGCCATTGATGCGGTCGCCGGATCGAGCTTGTCTTCGAGGATTAGTTCAATACAGCGGTCGACAAACACGCGACCGATTTGCACTTCGGTCTTGAGTTCGGCGAGCTTGAAGCGGGTGTTTTGGAACTTCAGAATTTCCTGACCAAACGCCTTGCGTTCTTTGGTATAGGCAATCGTTTGCTCTATCGCTGCTTCGGCCGCCGCGATAGCCGTGATGGCAATTTGCAAACGTTCCCATGGCAATTCCTGCATCAAATAAATAAAGCCATTGTTCTCTTCGCCGAGCAGATTTTCTAGCGGAACTTTGACGTTGTCGAAAAATAGCTCGCAGGTGTCTTGCGACTTTTGTCCGGCCTTTTTCAGTGGTTTGCCTTTGGTAAAACCAGGCATCGAGGTGTCGACCACCAACAAGCTGGTGCCCTTGGCTCCCTTGGCCGGGTCGGTCTTGGCCACTACGATGACCAAATCGCACATGTAGCCATTGGTGATGAAAGTCTTCGAACCGTTAAGCACATAGTGGTCACCATTCTTGACAGCGGTGGTCTTGATACCTTGCAAGTCAGAACCTGCGGCGGGTTCTGTCATGGCGATGGCGCCAATCATTTCACCACGCGCCATCTTTGGCAAATAGTGCGACTTGATGTGGTCGTTGCCGTAATGCAGCAAATAAGGCGCGACGATTTCTGAATGCAAAGACCAACCCAATCCGCCCGCGTTCCCTCGCGCTGCTTCCTCAAACAAGATGACTGAAAAGCGTTTATCGACATCTGCGCCGCCGTAGGCTTCCGGCATGGTTGGGCACAAAAAACCAGCCTCACCGCCCTTTAGCCAAACTTCGCGATCGATAAATTGTTGTGCCTCAAAGCGCTCAAGATGCGGCGATACCTCGGTCGCCATGAAGCGGCGGACTGAGTCGCGGAATTGATCGTGTTCTTCGGCAAAAAGTGTGCGTGGCAAGCTCATGGACTGACTTTCAATTCAGCAGTGAAGAGGCGCACAATTTACCAAGCAATTGCTTGCTTGACAAGTGAGGGTTGCTTCCAAATCGTTCAGTCAGAAACGAAATAAGTATATACTTGGTATATTATTTTTGGCCTAGGAGACATCAATGCGAACCGCCAAACTCTTTTTAAATGGCCGTAGCCAAGCCGTTCGCCTGCCCAAGGCATTTCGTTTTGAAGGTTTGTCAGAAGTCGTCATTGAGCGCGACGGTGACCGCGTTGTGCTCAGCCCAGGCAAACGTCCTTCGATCGAGCGCCTGATTGCAGCGCTCGATACTTTCGATATCTTTCCTGAGCGCGAACAGCCAGTCCGCGTCGATCAGCGCGAAAGTTGGTAATCACTGATGCGCTACATGCTCGATACCAATATCTGCATCTATGCCATAAAAAACCGCCCGCTCGCTGTTCTGCATGCCTTACGCACTTATGAATCGGCCGGCCTTGGCATCTCCAGTATCACGGCTGCCGAGTTGCATTTTGGTGCGCAAAAAAGTGGCTCGTCGCGAAACCTTGCCGCGCTAAAACAATTTCTCGAACCGCTTGAAATCGCCGACTTCGATTTGGCTGCTGCACAAGCCTACGGCGGATTGCGCACAGCACTCGAAGCGCAAGGGAAACCCATCGGCCCGCTGGATACGCTGATTGCTGCCCATGCGCTGGCACTCAACGTGACGCTGGTAAGCAACAACATCCGCGAGTTCGAACGAGTCCCCGGCTTGCGTTTGGAGAACTGGGCGGAAATGCCGTAAATCGGAAGCGAGCAAACACCTATTTGAAAAAAAGCTTCTCCTCGCACGGCACTAGAATCAACTGGCACCCAACGCCACTAATCGCTTTATCGAAATGGCAATTTCCTGTGAAAGAAACCGTCAATGTCTGATGCGCCGCGACCAAAAGAAAATACTGACCACGATGTCCTAATCTTGGGCGGGTTTCAGGTTTTTGAAGAACTGGTCAATATTCCATTAGCGCAATTGACACTGATATTTGGCCCCAATTCCGCTGGGAAAAGTGCCATTCGCGATGGGCTTGATTTGTTGCGTGAGCTGTTCCACCTCGCAATGAATGAGCATCGCGACCCGGATGAGGATTTACTGATACCGCTCATGGAAAAATCATGGCGAAGAACAAACGGTACCCCGGAACGACTTGCCGAACCAATGACTTTAGGATTTCAGCGTCGTTTGACAACACATGGAACCTTGCGCAAGACTTTGTCGCAGAAATTGTCTCAATCGAAAGAATCTCAAGCTATCGAAAGTGACTATCGGCAGCAAGTAAGCTTTGCTTTTGAGCACTGGCATGTACCCGCAACTCCAGAGGAATTTCCTGTCCGGCGACCAACATCACTTTTTCAGTATGTTGCTGGTGGCGAAGCATTTTTTATTTCGTGTAGGCAAAATTTTTATGTGGCCATTGATGGCGTGCCCTTACTGAGAGGATTAGCCGACAAACACCTCGCGCTAAACATTTGTCATGCGGAATGCGCTGGTGTGCTCCCAGAGTCAACAATCAATCAATTGCTTGCCGCTTGTCTTGAGTTAAATGGCGCGACGATTGAAGATGGCTGGCTGATTTTGCGCGGCCGACCCATGCTTCACAAGGGAGAGCTGGTGGGGATGTCATTCATTGATACGAACAAAGATGGACGCAAGACGGCGTGGGAATGGGATTACGCGCCTTCGGTTCCAATGGCGTTTTCACCACGGCTCTTACGTACTATCGCTAGCGCCGCATACATAAATATGCCTTTGAATCCACACATGCCTTCACCGGCTGCTCGAGAGGCATACAGAAAATTTGCTGAGGTCGTCGCAACTATTATTGATTTCGCGTACAACATTCTATCTCTTGAATCGCGACATAATTATTCTGTCCCAGCCTCTCGCAGCCTACCAAGCGATAGCGAATTGACGTTTTTGGTGCCGGCAGGCTCGGATGAGACACCGGATGATTCGCTGGACGCATTTTCGCTTCCGAAGTTTGGAGTCAATGGCTGTTGGAGGTCACTGGCAGCGTCGTTACTGCCTTTTGATGGTTCAAAATTGGGGGGCCTTATCAATGACGACGATAGAAACGGCCCGGAACTCGCAGAGCGAGTGAACCAGATTCTTGCTGAGCATTTATTTATCCAGTCAGGATATCAACTCGCAGTTGATGCACGGGTAATTCTTGACCTTGATCAGTTCGCAAACTTGGTTCGGCCCAAGCCATCTGACTCGATTGATTATCCTGTACTGGTGAGACTCTTTCTGGTCGATGCCAAAGGTCGCCGATTCCAGTTTGACGATGTCGGAACAGGTATCGGCTACGTAGTACCAGTACTTTGGGCTGTCAGCGAGCGGACGTCGTCGCGCTGTTTCATTGAGCAACCCGAATTGCATCTTCATCCTGCCCTGCAATCAGCGCTCGGCGATGTCTTCATCGAGGCGATAAATGACCAGAGAAGGGTGGATGACACTTCCAGCCACAAATCCAGCTTCGTTATCGAAACACACAGCGAACACTTGCTCTTGCGAATACTCAAGCGCATACGCCAAACTGCCAGCGAGCGTCCACCTTTGCCGGAATTGTGTATTACGCCGAACGATCTGGTTGTGCTGTATTTTGATCCGAGCCCCGAGGGCACAACCAAAGTAAAGCAGCTACGCATCGCGCCCGATGGCGAGTTTATTGATGCATGGCCGCGCGGGTTTTTCGAGGAGCGATATCAGGAGTTGTTCGATGAATGAACGCTACGCCGCTGATCCTCAGAGCTGCGAGTCATCGACTGACTTCCAGCTATTAGTGCTTAGCTTCGGCTCCTTTTCAGGACGCTATTTAGTGAAATACCCTGACAACTGGGAAACCCGAGTTCGGGAGCACTTTGTCAATGCGCAGGATATGGAAAAGAAAAAGGTGGAAGTATTGCTGGTTCGTGCAAGCAGGGAGTTAACCTTGGAGAAATTCCCACTGGATTGGGAAGAGCAAAAGTCTTGGTCAGACAATGCGTGGGAGTTGCTTAGCTGTAAGCCGGCAAAGCTTGATGGAATGATTATTCGGCGTAATACTGACAAACCGTCAAAAAAGGCATACACGCTTGACGATCTCATATTGCCACGTACCTCTGGCGAACGCATTTTTGCAAAGCCCGAGGAGTATGTGCGTGTAACAGAGACCATGCTATTGAATAGCCCAGAGATGGTTATCGTCGATCCTTATTTCGATCTTACCAATCAGAACGTTGCTGCCATCGCTCGCGCACTCTTTGAAGCAATGAGTAAAGGTAAGTGCTCCCGCATAAAATGTTTCGCCAGCGCTAGCAAGGTTCATGAAAAAGCAACGGATATACAGCTTAAAGCTGCATTTGAGAAAATTACCCAGGAAAGCTTTGAGCAACGCCCTGTTTCTGTGACCTACACGTTGCTGGATGATAGCCACAGCCAAGAACGCATGCATGACAGATATCTTCTTTCCAAGTATGGCGGTATTCACTTTGGGCAAGGATTCACAAAACGTCCAAAGCAAAAAGTTAACGTCGACGTGGTTGCAGAGGGTATTCACCGTGACTTGATGAAGATTTATGTTGAAGGGGAGCATGACATGACAAAGAGATTTTCGATTTCAACGTAACTTGACATCGCTAGAGAGCTCCAATCTTTGGACTCTTCTTGATTTAATTCGAGCACGTGAATCCAAGGAGTTCAGTGGGTTGGATCATCGTCGCGCCCAATAACATCGTTTCACCAAGCAATTGCTTGCTTGACAGAATTGCCTTGCTACGCCGACAATGATTCCCTTAACAAAGGAAATCCGAT
>JANYAW010000085.1 GCA_025361105.1 Rhodocyclaceae bacterium
CTGATTCTGCCAAATGTACTCAACACATTTTCAGACTTCGCCGATTTTCTTGACCTTACCGAAGTTGTGTTACGCACCCATCAACTGGTTGGCGTTTTGCAAATCGCCAGCTTTCATCCCGACTATGTGTTTGCTGATGCCGAAATTGAGGATGTAACGAACTGCACCAATCGCTCGCCTTATCCGATGCTGCACCTTTTGCGCGAAGCTAGCGTGTCGCGTGCTACGGCGGCTTATCCTGATGCGGCGCAAATTTTTGAGCGCAATATGCAAACCATGAATTCGCTTGGTGTTGATGGCTGGCGAGCATTGCAAGTTGGCGCGGATGAAGCACCACAGGGCAAACGAGGATAAAACATGAACGAGATTTATACGCGGGTGGCCGAGTTGGAGCTCAAGCTGGCGCTGACCGAAGACCACGTTGACACGTTAAACAAAACGATTTTTCGTCAGCAACAACAGCTCGATTTATTACAAGCGCAGATGCGCGAATTACATCGGCAAATAAATGCAGCAACAGGTGATGAACCGCATAGCCCGCACGACGAGTTGCCGCCGCACTATTAGGGCCTTTTACTTCTCACCCCAAATTTGCTGCACACGCGCGTCACGTCCGCACCCTCGACGATAGTAGGCATAGCGCAGGGGGTTTTTCTTGTAGTAATCCTGATGATATTCCTCGGCCGGATAGAAGAAGGATGCGGCGGCGATTTGCGTGTAAATCTTTTGGAATTTTCCGCTCTTGATTAGGGCATCGCGACTGTCTTCGGCGATTTTTCGTTCACTTTCGTTGCCCCAATAAATTCCGCTGCGGTATTGATTGCCGTGATCGCAAAATTGTTGGTCTTGCACCGTGGGATCGATGTGATGCCAAAAATATTCGACCAATTGCGAATAGCTGACTTTGCTTGGATCGTAGGTCACGCGCACGGATTCGGTGTGCCCCGTGCCGCCCGCGCTGACTTGCTCGTAAGATGGATTGGGCGTGTGACCTGCGGTGTAGCCAGACTCAGCACCGATGACACCGGGGAGTTTTTCAAAGTCGGCTTCGCTGCACCAAAAACATCCGCCAGCGAATATTGCCGTCGCCGGTTTGGCGATGTCAGCGGCGAAGGCAAATTGGCTAGCCATCATCGCCGCCCCAGTCACCAATGCTGCGAAGAAAACACGGACGCGCATCATTTGCGTAGCTCCGGCAGTTTGTCAGCACGAGCGACGAAATTGAGTGCGACGCCATTGTTGCAATAGCGCTTTCCGGTCGGCTTGGGGCCATCATCGAACATGTGGCCTTGATGACCACCACAACGGGCGCAGTGATACTCATCGCGCGGGCCAAACAGTTTGAAGTCGACTTTCATCCCCAATGCGTTCGGTAGCGGATCAAAAAAGCTCGGCCAGCCGGTGCCGCTATCGTATTTTTTGCTACTGTCAAAAAGTGGCAAGTAGCAGGCAGCACAGACAAAAGTTCCGTCATGTTTTTCGCCATTCAGCGGGCTCGTCCCGGGGCGTTCGGTGTCTTCCTCAAACAGCACGCGGTAGGCGTTTTCGGGTAGCAGCTTAGCCCACTCGCTCTTGGCTTTGAGCAAGGCCGGCGGATTCGCTGCTTGTGCGGCGGAACCAAACAAGGGCGCACTGACCAGCCCCATTAAATATTGCAATGACAGCCGACGATTCATGAAAGACTCCTAAATAAGTTCTGCAAAATGTTTTTTGTTATGGATTAGTCGTCAATCGCACATTATCCTTACAGTGACTCGGGCTTCCAAGATTTAGTTCCAGCGATTACGACCATGTCTGTTATGCCTATCGATACACTTTTCAACGAAACCGAAGTTGAGTTGTTGCCGATTCGTGCCCAAGGCGCGGGCGGGCAAAACGTCAACAAAGTGTCGAGTGCAGTGCATTTGCGCTTCGATATTCGCGCCTCCTCATTGCCCGAGGAAATCAAGGCGCGACTACTGACGCGTGCGGATCGACGTATCAATGCCGAAGGGATTGTGGTTATCAAATCTCAAGAGCATCGCAGTCGTGAACGCAATAGCGCAGCGGCGCTTGAGCGATTGCGCGAATTGATAGCCGATGCGGCGACACTGCCGCGTCTGCGCCGTGCGACGCGTCCGAGCAAGGCCGCGCGCACGCGTCGGCTTGATGCAAAGGTGCAGCGTGGGCAAATCAAGATTTTGCGTGGGCCAGTGAATGAATAGGCCTCACCCGATACCCCCAGTTGGTGCTGACAGCACGCCGTCGTCATGCAGTCACTAGACCTCGATGTACTCGGCGACGCGCGCGATTGGGCTAACGCAGGCCATCGCGTGAGCTTACTCACAGTGATAGCAACCTTCGGCTCGGCACCGCGCCCCATAGGTTCGATGTTGGCGATTCGTGATGATGGGCGCGTCAGTGGTTCGGTTTCCGGTGGTTGCGTGGAGGACGATTTGATTTTGCGCGCCACGCGCGGCGAGTACTTGGCCAAACCGCAACGCCTGACCTATGGCGTGAGCAAAGACGAAGCAACACGTTTTGGTTTGCCTTGCGGCGGCACGCTGGAATTGGTCTGCGAGCCGCTGTTGGAAACCGGATGGATAGACGAATTGCTCACCCGTTGCATGGCGCATCAGCGCGTGACGCGCTTGCTGGACATGCACAGCGGCGCAGTGAGCTTGAGCGCCGCCGAGCGCGACGACGAATTAAATTTTGATGGCGCAACTTTGCACAGCGTATTCGGTCCGCGCTGGCGATTGCTGATTATCGGTGCCGGGCAGCTTTCCCAAATCCTCGCCGGTATGGCCGCACCGCTCGGTTATGCCGTGTTCATTTGCGATCCGCGCGACACCTATGCCGACGCCTGGGATGCGGCGCTCGGCACGTATTTACCCGGCATGCCCGACGATGTCGTGCGCGAGATGAATTGCGATGCGCACACAGCGATTGCGGCGGTGACGCACGACCCCAAGCTCGACGACATGGCGCTGCTTGAAGCGCTGCGCTCATCGGCGTTTTATGTCGGCGCATTGGGTTCGCGCGCCAATCAAGCCAAGCGCCGCGAACGTTTGGCGCTGTTCGATTTGTCGCCGCAACAAATTGCGCGATTACACGGGCCAATCGGATTGCATATCGGCAGCCGCACACCGGCCGAGATCGCGGTGTCGATATTGGCGGAAATTACCAAAGTGAAAAATGGCTGTTGAACAAATCGTCGGCATATTGCTGGCTGCCGGACGCGGCAGACGATTTGATACGAGCGGACAAAACGACAAGCTATTGGCGCTGTTGCCTTCTGGCGTTGCAGTGGCTGTCGCTGCCGCGAAAAATCTTTGCGCGGCACTTAATCGTGTTGTCGCCGTTGTACGCCCTGATGCCCAAGCGTTGGCAACTGCACTGCGTGAGACAGGTTGCGAAGTAATTTTTTGCCCCCACGCCGATGAAGGTATGGGTAGCGTGCTGGCGTTTGCGGTTCAGCATTGCGCGGATGCGAGCGCTTGGCTAGTCGCGCTCGCCGATATGCCCTACATCGCGCCGCTAACTTATGTGATGCTAATTCGCGCGCTTGGTCAACACGATCTCGTTGCGCCGGAATTCGACGGGCAGCGTGGACATCCGGTTGGTTTTGCTCGGCGCTTTCTGCCACAGTTGGCGGCGCTCAAAGGCGAACATGGTGCGCGGGAAATATTGGCGCATGCCAAGCCACATCTTGTCACCACAGACGATGGCGGTGTGACGCGCGATATTGATCTGGCGACGGATTTGTAAAGCTTACTCGCCAGTTGGTGCTGGTAGCACGCCGTTAGTTTGGGAAGTCGGTACAGCAAGCATTGCTCGAATATCGACAATTTCTTTGATGGTGCGCCCGCTCGCGCCTCGCATATAGGGGCGGGCACGGATGACCATTTCCAGTCGATGCAGTTGTGCGTCGGTAAGCGCTGGCAATTCGTTCCACAGTATTTGACCAACCTGACCATCGGCATTTAGCTGGAGTAAAACTGAAACACCCATTGCGGCTTGTACCGGCGCAGCCTCCTCAGCTGTCGATGCAGATACGCTTGGCACGGATGCAACACGCGGAGGGTTGGGTGGCCGATGCACGTTGACCTTGCTGGTTTCGCTGACCGTTGGAGTATCAATGAGTTTCTGTTCCGCTGGCAGCGCTTGCGCTATTGCCGGTGGCGCGCTTGAGGTCGCCGCACGCGCTTTCAACAGAACAGTCAAAACCGATTGCCCATCCCCAAGACGCGGCGTTGGCGTTTTCCAAGCCCACAACAAAGCACCATGCAAGAGCAGGGAGACCACCAGCATGAGCAGCAAACGCGTTTCATCACTCTGCCTTAGGTCGTCCTCGACGAGTAGCACACTCATGCATCAATACGCCTCGTACTCCCTCCACGAACTACGCTTGTTGCCAAATGCGCTGCTACCTTCCGGCGCGATAGGCACGCTCAGCGTTTCTTGCGTGTAGTTCGATTTGGTCACAATCACTTTGACATCGCCCGAAGCCAGAATAATCACGCTTAGCCCCACCACAATCGCACCTTTGACTTTTGCGGAAACTTTCTTGTCTCCTCCTTTGACTTCAAGCCCGGTGTTGAAATCCACCGAGGTCAACCATGCCTCGCCGCCTGATGTGCAACTGCTTGCCGACGGGGTATTACCGGCGAACACCACTGTTCCCTTCACCAGGATAGGTTCAACGTTCATACGCTCACCGGGGTCGGGGAAGTTCACAAACCAACCACCATTGACATCCCAATCGATGACGCTGCCTGTCTCATTCACGCAGGTATCTTTCCCGCTAAGCACCTTCACACCAGAGCTTGGCCCATTGCAGATCTGTTGCACGTTATTGACGCCGCTGGAATCCTTTATCAAGGTGCCGTCAATATGAGTGCCCAGCAACTTATGTTGCAGGAAGGCCGGAACGCTGGTTCCTGCGGTAACGTTCACCGGCACCGTTACACCATTGGCATCCACCGTATTGACGATTTGATCCACGGTGGTGGTCACCATGTCAGTAAGCGGATTCCAGGTATCCTGATTCAAGCCGCCCAAATTTGATACGCCCAACGTGTCCTTGATGGCGTAAATGCTTTGAGTATCCGTGTTTGACAAATCGGTCAGCTCGAGATACTTGCCAGTCCCGACATATACCACGCGCGCGCCATTACTCAGCTTCGCCAGTTCCGGTTTGGTCGAGATTGGCTGTGCAGAGTTACTGACGTTGGTCAGATGCGCCAATTTGAATGCGCTTGGAATCGACCCCGTTGCTGGTGCTGCGCTGAATCGCCACAGATCGCCGTTCAAATCGCCTGAATACATGTATTCGGCGGTATTGTTGGTGCGATCAGTCTGCGACACGGCGAGTTTGCCAAGATTGCTGGCAACGCCCGCGCCACCTGACGCATTGGTGATCGGATAGGTAGTCTTGATCGCCCCCGTTTTAGGATTGACCGCAAACAAGTAGCCAATGCCATCGGTATTGTTGTACCCCGAGGTAAAGAACACCGCCCAGTCTCCATTGGGCAACTTGCTCACCACCGGATTGCCGAAGGTATAGCCTAGCCTGGTCGTATCGGTAAACTCCCACAGATAAAGCGGATTCAACGGGTCAGTGACGTCGAGCGCAAAGTAAGACTTACCGCCCGCTCCCTGTCCGGCCACCAGGATGGTATGCCAATCGGAATTGCTCGCACCAAAATTAACCGAGGCAATCGTGACCGGGCCATCGACAAAGTAGCGGTGGGCGTAATTCACATCAGCCAATACGCGCATGACAGACATCGCCTGCGTGGGGATAAATGCCCACATTTCCTCGCCCGGCTGCACCGCGACACCGCTCACTGTTACCGCCGCAGTATCGGCGTTGATGGCATGCAACATGCCATCCTGCGCCGAAGCAAACACCACTGGTTTACGCGTCGCGGCGGTACCGGATTGCTTGAAGCTGCTTGCAGTGTCATCGAACCCTGCATCAACATAGCTCTCCAGCGGTCCTTTCATGTAGGTTGGCTGGCTATTGACGATGTCGCCAAACACATGCGCACGTTTGCGCCAAATCTGGGCATGGGTGACGTTGCCGTCCTGCTCAAGACCACGATCACCACGCAGAAAATCGACCAGATTGTCAGCCGTAATGTCGGCCGGATTGCTCACCGCCAAAGCGGCGTACTGACTCAAGGCCGGTGCAGTGCCAGGGTTGAAGTAGGCTTGTTCTGCGCCAGTCAGTGTGCCAAAGCTAAAGTGGCGCAAGGCGGTTCCAGTGGTACCGGAAGTCGGCGCCACATAAATCCGTCGTGCCGAGAAAGTCATGTTATCGAGCTTGCTTTGCACTGACCATGCACATCCCGAACCTGTCGCACCGCAATTGGTATCCGGCGATACGCTTCCGCTCGCATCTATCGTCCGTGATTGCAAATCACCTACCCAGTCGACCGTACCGTAGCTCGCCACATAGGCAAAATTGTCGCCGGCCACCGGTCGCAGGTTAGATGTCGCAGCAGCCGCCGCAGAACCCGTCCGTGCACCAATTTCGTTGAGCGCTTGACGCAAGCCGGCAACCACGTTGGGCAGGTTTCTTGCGCTGAAGTAAGTACCATGACCATTGACCGTGGCGTGCCACATATCATCCACCGCCGTCGGGTCAAGATTCGCTGCGGCAGGCCAGTTGGTGGTTCCCGCCTTGATGTTGGCAAAATCGCCCGTCCCCGCAGTCTTGTAATCGCTACGGTAGGTGAGCAATCCATCGATACCCAAGCCCATGGCGTAGAAATTCATATGCTGCAACTGGTTCTTGTCGTCGGCCCCGGTAATCACGTTGTTCTTGCCGACATCCACCCCGGACGGATTGGTGCCATTGGTAAAGTGCCCGGCAGCAAAGCTTGCAGCGCTGATGAGCACGCCATTGATGCTGCCACTTGATGCCGTGTAAGCACCAGGACTGGTGTTTGGCGTGTCACCGGACAGTTGATAGGTGAACTGATTGGTGCTGGTGACATAGACCACCACATCGCCGTTATACCCGGCAGGGGTCGCGCCGCTGATGGTGTAGGTCTGCCCGTTCTTCAAACCGTGTACGCCAGCCGTGGTGGCATTTACCTCGAACGGCGAGGCGCGCAAATCGGTGTTGTAGTAGTAGTAGGCAATATCGGCCAAGGTGCGGCAAGAGCTGTAACCAGATCGTGTTGAGCCGGTTGCGGGGCAGGCCGTTGTCGCTTGTGCGCCATCGTAATACGGCTTGTCGACCAGTGCCGAATTGTTATCAACGTTACCAATGTCCGCTCCGGTCACACCCTGCATCACTGTTTCAGTTTCGTTCCAGTAGCCGTCCGTTACCAGCAACATGAAATTTTGCTGACATGAGTACTGCATCGGATCAATCGCAGCATTCAGCGTACCCGAGTAGTAGCGCCCGATTTTTGTAGTCTCCTGCCGCAATGGTGTCGCACAACTTGGATTCGCACTGGTCAGACTGCTCCACCAATTGGTGCGTTGGTTCGCCGTTTCACCGCCCGTGTCCTGAAACTGTGAGACCCCGCGAACCACCGTCGTACCAGTGGCATTGCAGATGTTGTCAAAACCGACACGATACTTGCCATCAAGCTGACTGAACGCCAATGTGGTCGCCGATTTCATCATCAACATCCGTGTTCGGTAATAGGTATACCAATTCGCAAAATTCTGTATTTCTTCGTTGTAGGTACAGCTGGAGCCGACACAATCGGTACGACCCGAGGCGCGGTTATAGACGTTGTTGGTGGCAACCACATCAACCCGTTTGAAGATCGCAAGATCGATCCAGTGATTGGTTGTCGCATCGGCATTCTGGCCACCAGTCATGGTCAGCGTACCTGTCGCCGTGCCGTCAGCGTTGGTCGCGATGGTCAATGGCGAAGGTGGCGAACCGTTAGTCATATTGGCCACGCTGGTTGAAATCGTTCCCACGGTGGTTGTGGTAACACCGACCGGGGTTAGACCCTGAGCCGCATAGCCGCCGGAAAATGCCGTCACTTGGGACAGGAAGGCACTGAAGTCCTCAACCGCCGCCACCGGACCGCTACCGGCAGCAGTGCGGGTTGACGCGCTCACTGTAAGCCCGCTACTAGCTTCAGGTGTGATGGTCAGCGGGGTACAAGCCGCCGGACCAGAAGGGCCGGTGACGGTACAAACCACGCCAGCGCCAGGCACATTACCCGCCGTAGCAGTTTGGCAACTATAGGCGTAGCTGTTGGTGCCTATCGTCTCAAGCCCGGTGCCGCTGCCCTTGGTCAAATTATTGACCCGTTGGGCCTCAGTCAGTGAGGAATTACCCGAGTTTGGCAAGCTCGCGGTGTCAAACGTGTTGGTACCGTTACAGGTAATCGAGTTGATGGTCTTGCTCGCCGTGGTGGCATTGGTGATGTCAAAGGTCCAGGTCGGCCGCGTGGAGCCAGACCCCGTTGACAGCCCGGGCTGATCCGCACTGATCGAGGCATCGGGAGACAACACCATGTTGGTACACGCTGCGGCACCGGTCGGCCCGGTAATCGTACAGGTAGTCTGCGCGGAGCCCGCAGTTGCTGCTGGCGTACAACTGGTCGTATAGCTGTTGGCCGGATTGGCCGCCAAACTGGTCCTCAGGTTGTTGATGCGCACGTAGGGGTAGCCAGAAGGCGTCCCGGTGCTGGGCGTACCGGAGAGCCTGCTCACCGCCGCACAAGTGATCGCGCTGATGGTTTTGCTGGCGGCGGTCGCGCCATTGATGTCAAACAGCCAGGTCGGCGCGGTCGAACCTCCCGTCGCCGCGGTGATGTTGGAGACGGTAACTCCCGTTGCTGGTGTCACGGTCAATCCCGACGGACAGGAGGTTGCCGAGGCTGCACCATTGGCCGGTGCGGTCACTGTACAACGTTGCGTTGGAGAAACCGTCGTGGCGCAACTGGTGGTGTAGCTATTCGCTGGATTCGCGGCCAGCGCTGTGGCCAAATTGGATGTCCAGGTAGCTGCCGGGCCGGTGCCCGTAGGTGTGCCTGTGCTCGGGGTACCGGACAATTTGTTGATCGGCCCCGGACAACTGATCGAGGTAATCGTCTTGCTGGCCGAGGTTGCCGTATTGATGTCAAAAATCCAGGTTGGCGCAGAGGCATTGGCACCCGCAAAAGTCTGGGTACTGACTGTGGTAGTACCACTACCGGCGGTTGGAATCACCAGATTGGTACATGCCGCTGCGCCAGCCGGGCCGGTCACCAACATTCTTTGCGACGGCGCCGTGGCACCGGCGGTGGTGGCAAGCGTATAGCCGTTGGTGGTGGCTGTGAGACCGCTGGCAAGATTCGCGACCCAGGTTGAGGTTGAGGCTACGGATCCTGTGCTGACGGTACTTGCCGCGACAACGTTGTTACCGCCGCAGGTGATTGCGCTGACCAGTTGGGAATCGGTGGTGGCACCGGTCATTGCAAAGCTCCAGGTCGCACCAGTACCCGCGACGGAGGCGATACCCGTGCCGGTATCTTTGTTCAGCGTTTGGGTGGTAGCGGTGCTGCTGTTAACGGTGATCGTGGCGTCCTTGCTGGTCATCGAGCATGAGGCTGGCGGGGACGAAGAGATTGGGCCAGTCAGCACGCAGCTGGAGGGATGCGTGACAAGGTCAGCAGGTGCGCCGCAGACCATGCTCCAGCCGGCCGCGTTAACTTTGCTGACCAAACTATTGCGCAAGTTGTTGACGTATCCGGCATTGGTATTGGCGTATTGCGTAGCACCCGTAGTGGCGCTGGTTGCTGCCGTCTGAGTACCATTGCTGGTGGTACAGGACACCGACGCAGTCTGGCTGCCCGCGCTGATACTGCTGATATCGAAGCTGTACCAGTAACGCGAGCCGTCATTGCTTTCCTTGACTTTCCCGCCGAACAATGTCGTCCCGGTTGATGTGGCGTGGGTTGTGCTGGGCGTGGCGGCGACCGTGAGACCGCCAGTGGTGGTAATGGAGAATGCGGTACAGCGCGGGCTACTTGAGCTACTCATCGCGAGCTGGCAATTGATGTTGGTACTGCTGGTCGCGGAACAGGAACCATTACCGCTAGACCAATCGTTGGAGCCGCCAAGGGTTTGCTGTTGGTTGCCAATATCTGCGGCAAGTAGAGTGGCATAATTACTGCTTGGCAAGGTTCCTGTGGTTGCGTTGCCGGTACTCATCATATTGGTACCGGCGCTGGGACAGGCAATCTGGCTGATCGTTTTGCTGGCCGTGGTCGCATCGTTAATCGAGAAGGTATAGGTCGGCGCCGTGCCACCCACCGCGGCGAGACCGGCAGTACTCGCGGTGACACTGGTGGGCATGGTAATGCTGGCCGCCTTGGTAATCGTCAGCGCACCATTGCAAAATGACTGAGTGCCGCCGCCGGTCGGACCGGTCAAGGTGCAGGTGCGAGTCACTGGGGATACTGAGGTCAAGGCCGCGCCACAACTAAAGGAATAACCCGTGCCCCCGGTATTGATTTGATTGGTGACCAGGCTGGTGGCAAGATTATTGATTCGACTCCAGCCGTAAGTGCCGGCGTTGCCGGTCGGGCTAATGCTTGTCCCGGCGCAGGTCAGCGGACCAACCGTGGCCGCATCGGCACCACCGGTGATATCAAAGGTCCATGTCGGTGATGTCGCTCCGCCACCGCCAACCGCTGCCGGCGTAGTGGTCGATAAACCTATGGTGGCATCTTTGACTATGGTCAGCGCGCCGCAAGCAGCACCCGTAGGGCCGGTTACCTGTATCCGTTGTGCTGGTGAGGTGGCTCCGGCAATCGCCGCATAGCTGTAACCACCGGTGCCGCCGCCGGTCAAACCGGTCACCAGGTTGGGAATGTACTGCGCCGAGCCAGCAGTATTGCCGGTGTTGGCCGCATTATTGGTCACCACTGCCGTGCCACCGCAAGTGACATTCAGGATGGCGGAGTCTTGCGTGGCGTTGGTGACATCATAGGTCCACGTTGGTTTGGCGGCGGTACCGCCACTAGCCGCTGGCGCAGTGGTCGACAGACTGATGGTGGCGTCTTTGGTAATTGCGAGTGGACCGCAGGGAGTACCCACCGGGCCGGTCACTTGTATCCGTTGTGCCGGTGATGTAGCGCCGGCTATCGCGGCATAGCTGTAACCACCTGTGGCACCGGCCGTCAAACCAGTGGTCAGATTTGCAATGTAGTCCAGCGCGGTAATCGAGACCCCGGTGCTGGGCGTGGCCGCCGTCACTACATTGGTTCCGCCGCAGGTAATCGAATTGATTAGCTTGTTATCGGTGGTCGCGCCGGTAATGCCAAATGTCCACAAGGGCGTGCCGGTCGATCCAGCGCCAGTGCGAACCCAGTTACCCACCGTGATCGACGCATCCGCCGACACCGCCATCAGTGGTGCAATCGCTGGCGTGTTGCACGCCGCCGCGCCGTAAGGCCCGGTCAAGGTGCAATTGCCGGTCGCATTGCATGAATAACTATAGTTGTTAAAGCTGCGACCGTTCAGGCTGTTGGTAGTAGCGCCGGTACTCAGATTGGCAATGTAATCGGCCGCAGTTGAATTACCGGTGCTGGCTGTGTTGGTCGAAATGGTGTTGGTCGCGCCGCAAGTAATGGAAGTTATTTTTTTGTTATCGGAAGTTGCGCCGCTGAGGTTAAACGTCCAGCTTGGTTGCGTGCCGAGTGTCGCGCCGCTGGCGGTTCCGTTGCCAAATGTGAACGATTGGTTGTTGTAACTGTTTCCCGCTGGCGCGGTCACGGTCACGTCATAGTTAGCGCCATTGGCAACCGGTGCCGCCGCTGAAAACCCGCCACTGACCAGACCCTGCAATGTTGTCGCATTGGCCGAAGCGTTCGAAGAATTGGTGATTTGGGCTGAAGTCACATGCCCGACCAAAGAACCAGTGCCAACGGTAATACTGCCCAGATCACCGGCAAAACCGGCATGCCCCGGTGAGACACGGAATTTGCCGGTGGCGCTGGCCGGTGTGGTAGTCACAGACAACGCGCCGGTACAAGTACCGGTCAGCGTGACGACCCGCCCTGAGGACGAGACCGTACACCCGGCCGCCGACATTTTTGACGCGATGTCAGTAGCGATCGAGGTGGTCAGCGTGCCGTCGATATAGGTCAACGGTTTTGTCGTCAGAATTGACACGCCGCCCTGGAGGATGTCATTGATGCGGGTCTCGCCGCCAGTCGAATTGACCGAAATGGTGCCGGTGGTTCGCGGCCCGGTCGGTGGCCCGGTCACCGAGATGGTAGCAAGATTGTCAATCTGATCGGCAGGAATCCGTTGGATACCGACGTAGCCGTCCACGGTAGATAAGCAAGTGCCATAGTTCAGCGTAGGATCAGCGGGATTGCCGGATTTGGCGATGTATACCCCCATGCTCGACCCGGAATTTATCGCCTGACAAATAAATTGCGCGGTGTTGCCGACGTTGCCATCCGACACCACAGTGGAGTTAATCAGTTGCGCCACGCTGGCATCGGCACGAGTAATGGTAATCGCCGAAATTTCATAGTTGACCGTCGCCGACAAAACGTTAATCGTGCCGGTGGAATTGATTGCCGCCGCCGCTGGTGGCCCAGCGGCCAGAACCTGAGCACCGTTCGGGGCGGTGCCAGCAACTGATGCCTGCAATAAAATGGTATTGCCAGTCTGCGCGCAACCGTAACCGGTGCTGCCGGTGTTCGCCTGTATCGCCGTGCAAACGGCGTTGGCAATCGTCGTCGTGGTACTGGCTACGCCGGCAACAAAACTTAGCCCGCCGACAACGTTGACACCGCCAATCGTGAGCCCTGTCAATGACTGGCCGCTGACCACCGAATTGATCGTCATGCTAGCGGTGGCCTGAACCCCTGCCGCCCCGGTACTGACCCAGCCACCAAGATAGTTTGGAATGTAATGACTTAAATCGCGACG
>JANYAW010000102.1 GCA_025361105.1 Rhodocyclaceae bacterium
GGAGCCAAAACCCAGACCAATCAGAGGATGCACAACCTCTTCCAGACTATGCGCCGGTCCGCCCCATTTGAGGAACGCGTAGTAACCCGCCACACCCAGCAAACCGAGACCAACTACCAACATGCCGGTGATTGCACCACCACGAAACGCTACGTTGAGCGCGTCGTTTAAGCCGACCGTCGCTGCTTGAGCAGTACGTACGTTAGCGCGCACCGAAACGTTCATGCCGATATAGCCTGCAGCGCCGGAGAGCACCGAACCGATGACGAAACCGACGGCCGTCGCTGCGCCGAGCGCCCAAAAAATCACCACTGCCAGCGCCACACCGACCATGCCGATGGTCATGTACTGACGATTCAAATATGCTTGCGCACCTTCCTGAATAGCCGCCGCGATTTCCTGCATCCGCGCATTGCCCGCCGACTGCGCCAAAATCCAACGGCTGGAAATCCCGCCATAAGCAATCGCCGCGATGGCGCAAATCAGTGCAAACATCAATCCTGATGACATACCTGCTCTCCTAAATTAAAACGTTTTTTGTGGTCAAAAATTAACCAGCAATTATACGCAAGGAAGATGCCTTAAGGTAGATGATGGCAACACCATAAAGTTGCGCCAATTAGCTACTATCATGCCCGTCACCACCACCGAATCGAAAGGAAATTCTTCTCCATGTTGCAAGGCAAAGTTCTCGTCGCGCAGGGCGGCGGCCCGACCGCAGTCATCAATCAATCGCTGGTGGGGGTGGTTTTGGAGGCGCGCAAATTTCCTCAGGTGGAATTTGTTTATGGTGCCGCGCACGGCGTCTCAGGCATCGTCAATGAGGATTTCCTGAATCTGACGCAAGAGACCAGCTTCAATCTCGAAATGGTGGCGAACACGCCTTCTTCGGCACTGGGTTCGACGCGCGACAAGCCTGATGCCGATTATTGCCGCGAAATTTTTAAGGTGCTCAAGGCGCATGGCATCGCCTACTTTTTTTATATTGGCGGCAATGATTCATCGGACACGGTGCGCATCGTCAGCGAGGAAGCACGCAACGCCGGCTACCCGCTGCGCTGCATACATATTCCGAAAACCATAGACAACGATTTGGTCGGCAACGATCACACGCCCGGCTTTCCCTCCGCCGCACGTTTTGTGGCGCAGGCGTTTGCCGGTGCGAACCTCGACAACGCAGCCTTGAAGGGGATTTATCTGGCGGTGGTTATGGGGCGACACGCGGGCTTTTTGACCGCTGCTTCTGCACTGGGGAGAAAATTTCCCGACGATGGCCCACACCTGATTTATCTGCCGGAGCGCATTTTCGATACCGAGCGCTTTCTGACCGATGTAAAACTCAATTACGAAAAACATGGTCGCTGCGTGATCGCCGTTTCGGAAGGAATTCACGATGCAAGCGGCACGTCCATCATCACTTCGCTCAGTGCAGAAGTCGAGCGCGATGCTCACGGCAATGTGCAACTTTCCGGTACCGGTGCCTTGGCCGATTTGCTCTGCAGTGAAATCAAAGCCAAGCTCGGCATCAAGCGCGTGCGAGGTGACACGCTAGGTTATTTGCAGCGCTCGTTTCTTGGCTGCGTCTCCGATGTCGACCAACGCGAAGCGCGGCAAGTCGGCGAAAATGCAGTGCAATTTGCGATGACGGGTAGTGTCGATGGCTCGGTGGCCATCAAGCGCACGGGCGATTATTCCGTGAAGTATGAATTGGTGTCTCTGGAATCTGTGGCCGGGAAAACGCGGGTGATGGAAGATGAATTAATTTCCGCCAGCGGAACGGATGTGACGCCTGCATTCCATGATTACTTGCGCCCCCTGCTGGGATCAAATTTCCCGGAAGTACATCGATTGAGCGCCAACAAAGTGGCGAAGATTTTGGCGCAATAAAGAAATAGCACCTTGCGGCGCTATTTCTTGTGGAGACACTTTTTGCACTACCAATACCTGAAGCAACGCTCCTGAAGCAAGGCTGCTATTCCAGCTCGGCCAATACCTTCGCACGAATTTCATCGACCGAACCGACACCTTCGACGCGACGATATTTAGGCGCGGCAGCTTCACCGGCTTTTGCCCAGGCTTGGTAATACACAATCAAGGGTGAAGTTTGCGAGTGATAAATTTCCAGGCGCTTGCTGACGGTTTCGACTTCGTCATCTTTGCGCTGAATCAAGTCCTCGCCAGTGACATCATCTTTACCTTCGACTTTGGGTGGATTAAATTTGATGTGATAGCTGCGCCCTGAACCAAGATGCACGCGACGGCCACTCATGCGGGTGACGATTTCGCTATCAGCGACAGCAATTTCCAACACGTAATCGACAGCGACACCGGCTGTCTTGAGCGCTTCGGCTTGCACTATCGTGCGCGGGAAACCGTCGAGCAAATAACCCTTGGCGCAATCCGCTGCAGTCATTCGCTCTTTCACTAATCCAATGATGATGTCATCGGATACCAAGCCACCCGCATCCATAATTTTTTTCGCCGCGACACCGAGCGCGGTTCCTGCTTTAACGGCGGCGCGCAACATATCGCCGGTCGAGATTTGCGGGATGCCGAACTTTTCAGTGATGAAACCGGCTTGAGTGCCTTTGCCAGCACCGGGCGGGCCAAGAAGAATGAGTCGCATAATTGCTCCAAAATTTTTGTTACGTGGGAATGTTTTCAAATCGTTCAGTCGATTGTAAATCGCAAACCGCGCCGAGATAAAAAAACTATCGGGCGGCGAAAATTTCCCTGGCTCGCGCTAAATCCTCTGGCGTATCTACTCCCGCCGCCGGCGTATGGTCGCAAACTACGACTTGAATCGGGAAGCCATGCCAGAGCGCGCGCAATTGTTCCAGCGATTCCCACTGCTCCATCGGCGATGCGCTCAGCGCGTGATACTGCTTGAGAAAACCCACACGATAGGCGTAGATACCGACGTGGCGTTTTGGCGAAAATTCTTTTGGAAATTCTTGCTGTGTACTTGAAAACGCGTCGCGTGCCCAAGGAATCGGTGCGCGGGAAAAATACATGGCGCGACCTTTTTTATCACTCACCACTTTGACCACGTTGGGATTAAAAAAATCTGCCGCGTCGTGCAAATCGTGCGCGGCAGTGGCGATTGCTGCGGTCGGATTTTCTTCCAGCGCTTGCGCAACCGCGATTACCAATGACGGCTCGATGAGAGGCTCATCACCCTGTACGTTCACCACAATGGCATCCTCGGGCCAGCCCAGATTCGTCACCACTTCGGCCAATCTGTCGGTTCCACTCTGGTGATCAACTGCGGTCAACATAACGCGATGACCATGGGCTTCGACCACCGCTTTTACGCGCGCATCATCAGTCGCCACCCACGTTTCGATCGCACCACAATCTTTGACCGCTTCGACCACCCGCACCACCATCGCTTTGCCGCCGATATCGGCCAGCGGTTTGGCGGGCAAGCGGGTGGAAGCGTAGCGCGCCGGAATAACAATGCGAAACGGCATCAGGATTCATCCGCACCCAAGGTTCGCGCCTGATCCTCCAGCATCACCGGAATGTCATCCTTAATCGCATAGGCCAAGCGACAACCCGTGCAGACCAGTTCCGACGCTGATTTCCGATAGTCCAAAGAGGCTTTGCAAACCGGGCAAACCAGTATTTCAAGCAAGCGGGAATCCACGATTTTTCTCCATAAGTTTGCGGGCAATAAAGTCGGCAAGGCTAGGTGCTAATGCTGCGTCAATCGGCAAAATCCAAACCGGCAATTCGATTTTCAAGTGCGCCAATTTTACGGCATCCTTTTCGGTGGTCAGGATTGCATCGCCATCAAAATCAAGCTCTTCGGCGGCGTAGCGATGATGGTCGGGGAAGGCGTGATTAATCGATTCGATACCAAGACTTATAAGCTGATTGAAAAAGCGTTCCGGCGCACCGATGCCCGCGACGGCGTGAATTTTTTTGTCTCGCCAGTTGGTGCTGGTGACACGCCGTTGCCTATCCGCCAAGGCATAAAACTCATCGGCATTCATCGTCATCTGAAAGAACGGTACGCTACCGCAGCTCATCGGCGACTCACTCACACCATTGCCGACAATTGCATCAACGCCATGCAATCGCGGCGCCGTCTCACGTAATGGGCCGGCGGGCAACATCCATCCATTACCGGCGCCGCGCGCGTCGTACAAAACGATCTCCACGTCGCGTTGCAATGCGTAATGCTGCAGACCATCATCGGCCACAATGACATTGACATTGGGATGCGCCGTCAGCAATGCATTGGCGGCTGCAAC
>JANYAW010000114.1 GCA_025361105.1 Rhodocyclaceae bacterium
CGAAAGAAAAGGCCACGCCGGAATGGCAGCCGCATTGGGAAAAAACTTTCGAGCTAATCGAAAAAGGTGTGTTTCAAAACGAAGACATTCACACCGCTGTCGGCATACAGCAAGGCTTGCGAACCGGCGCGAATACCTACCTGACGGTGGGCCGTGTCGAAGCGCCGCTGGCAGATTTTCATCGCGAAGTGCAGGCGGCGATTGCTTTGGGTTCGTAATACCTCAGTTGGCGCTGGCAACACGCCGTCAGAGTAGGAATCTAGGGTGCTCTGTATCCCTCGTTCTCCTGTCATCTCACCAAAACAGGTGTAATTGTGCGCTGAACGTGGTAAGTTGCGCCTCCTCTTTTTTTCTTGAAAAGCTCGCGCGACAGCACGCGTGAATGCGCTCAGGACACTACAAACACCCGATGGTCAAGCGCGCGCCTGAGTACGATCCGCAGTGGGTCGATTTGATGATTCATTTGTTTTCCGAGGCCACGGTGCAGCGTGGGCTGGGCTATGCGGTGGGTGGAAGAGTTCGGCCAGGCAAGGTCGAATTGGAAGATGGACAAATTCATGTGCAGGCGCAGGTGCGCGGCACGGCTCCCGGACTGTATCAGGTGTCGATTTGGATGGATGCCGAGGGTACTGATCCGGACACGGGTTACGACGCCGATTGCACTTGTCCGGTGGGCTACGATTGCAAGCACGTCGTGGCGGTTTTGGCGACGGTACGCGAGCTACCCGAGGTAGCCAAGGCCATGCAATTGATTGGCAATGGCGAGCCTGCTGCCGATCAAACATCAACTGACGCCGCCACAGAAATCGCGATTGAACCAAGTCCGGCGGCGCTGGAATGGTTGGCTGGGTTTAATCAGACTGACGCTGCGACATCAGGTTCGAATGGGCTTGGCGCCAGCTTAAAGTCGGCCAAACAGTGCGTGGTTTACCTGCTCAACGCCGAGCAGCCGAACCGTATGTCACTGGGCAAAAGTCGCGTCTTGAAGACTGGCGCAATGGGCAAACCAACGCCTTATCGTCCGCAGACTTTTGACCTTGGCGCGGCGCGGAGTGCGCGCGAATTTATTGCCGAGGAAGATATCGAGCCACTGCGCTTGTTTCTCGCGCTGCAATCGAGTGGAAATTATTATTACCAACAAGATGTCGAATTGACCGGCGAGACCGGCGCGCTGTTGGTGCGCCAAGCGCTTGCCACGGGGCGTTTGTTTTTTGACAACCAGATTGACGCGCCGCTTAAAGCCGGACCCGCTTTGCCGCTGACTTTGCGCTGGACGCGTACTGCCGATGGCCAACAAAACCCCGGATTTGATTTGCCGGCGGCGGCGCTGGTGCTGACCACTTGGCCGCTGTATTACATTGATTCGCAACACGCCACGGTCGGTGAACTTAGTTCGGCGTTTCCCGAGGTGGTACTCAGGCGTTGGATGAACGCGCCGCCGCTGAATGAAGCCGACGCGCTTTTGGTGCGTCAGCAGTTAATGAAACTGGCGCGTGAATTGAATCTTGAAGTGCCGCTGCCGGAGGCGCAGGAAACCAGTTTTGGTGGCACGCCGACAGTGGAAGTCACGCTCGGCCTTGGGCGCTTCCGCTATGTCAGCATCAATCGTGTGGAAGATTCGCACGCGATTGCTTCGCTGCATTTTCATTATCCAAATGGGCCAACCGTAGCCGCCAGCGAACATCCGATCGTGCTGATGACGCACCAGATTGATGGTGTTTGGCGCACCCTGGAACGTGATGTGGAAAGCGAACAAAAAGCTTGGCGACTGTTGCAGGAATTCGGCTTTGAGAGCTACAAATGGCGGCTGCCCAACTACACCCGCACCGACGCGACCGGCGATTGCCTGATGCCCGCGCGTAGCGATGCGCACGGGTGGTTGGCGTTCCTGGGCGAGGGCGCAAAGTTGCTCGCCGAACGTGGCATCAGGGTGACGCTGGCCAGCGACTTTCCCTATCGCATCGAAGCCGCCGACGATTGGTTTGTCGAGCTGGACGACGGTGAGCAGGGCGATGGCGTCGGCAACGACTGGTTCAATCTTGACCTTGGCGTGCGCATCAATGGCGAGCGCGTTAGCTTGGTGCCGCCGCTGTTGCGCTTGCTGCGCGAACGACCGAAGTTGCTCGCCACCGTGCGTGCGCTGGACGACGACCAAAGCTTTCCGGTGCCGCTGGACGAGCGACGGATTTTGCCGGTACCCGCAGCGCGACTCAAATCCTGGCTGCTGCCGTTGTTGGAATTATTGGACGACGACCGGCCACGTTTATCGCGCTACCACGCGGCGATGTTGGCGGGCTTGAGCGAGCAACCGGCACATTGGGTCGGCGGCGAAAAATTAGTTGAACTCGGCCAACGCTTGCGCGATTTCTCCGGTATCACCGAATGCCTGCCCGCCGAGGGCTTTAACGCCACGCTACGGCCTTATCAACAGGCGGGGCTGAACTGGTTGCAGTTCCTGCGCGAATACGGCTTGGCGGGCATTCTGGCGGACGACATGGGCTTGGGCAAGACTGTGCAAACCCTGGCCCATCTACATCTCGAAAAGGCCAGTGGTCGTGCCAATTTACCCAGCCTGGTCATCGGCCCGACCAGTTTGCTGACCAACTGGCGCAACGAAGCAGCGCAGTTCACACCCAATCTGACGATACTGACCTTGCACGGCAAAGACCGGTTTGACCGCTTCCACGAAATGGCGACGGTAGATTTGATACTGACGACGTATCCGTTGCTGGTGCGCGACCGTGATGTATTGATGGCGCAGAAATATCATTTGCTGGTGATGGACGAAGCGCAGTTCATCAAAAATCCGAAAGCGCAATCGCATCAAGTGGCACGACAATTGAAGGCGCGTCATCGGCTCTCACTCACCGGCACACCACTGGAAAATCATTTGGGCGAATTGTGGGCGCAGTTTGATTTTCTGATGCCGGGATTACTGTCCAGTGCTTCGCGTTTCACACAAGTGTTTCGCTCGCCGATAGAAAAGCAGGGCGACGAAGAAATGCGCGTGCGACTCGCCGACCGCGTGCGACCATTTTTGTTGCGCCGAACCAAGGAAGCAGTGCTCACCGATTTGCCGCCGCGCACCGAGATGATTCGCTGGGTGGAAATTGAAGGTGGCCAGCGTGATCTGTATGAATCCTTGCGCGCGGTGTTCGACACCAAGTTACGTCAAGCGCTTCTGTCGCAAGGCGTCGGGCGCAGCCAGATCATGATTCTGGATGCGCTGCTCAAGCTGCGTCAGGTTTGTTGTGACCCGCGTCTGGTCAAGCTGGCAGCAGCAGAAGCGGTGGTCGCCAAAGGTCTGGCACCGTCGGCCAAGCTCGCCACGCTGATGGAAATGCTCGATGAATTGCTCGATGAAGGGCGCAAGGTTTTACTGTTCTCGCAGTTCACTTCGATGCTCGAACTGATAGAAATCGAGTTGGAGAAACGCGATTACAAATACGCCAAACTCACCGGC
>JANYAW010000118.1 GCA_025361105.1 Rhodocyclaceae bacterium
AGAACATTTGGGATTGCCCGACAAAAACGACGTGAAGGAAGGCATCATCACCTACAAACTCGCCGCCCACGCTGCCGACCTGGCGAAAGGACACCCGGGCGCACAGATTCGCGACAACGCGCTATCCAAAGCACGCTTTGAATTCCGCTGGGACGATCAATTTAATTTGGGTCTCGACCCCGACAAAGCCCGCGAATTTCATGACGAAACGCTACCGCAGGAAGGCGCCAAGCTGGCACATTTTTGCTCAATGTGCGGACCGCATTTTTGCTCAATGAAAATCACTCAGGACGTGCGCGATTACGCGGCAACTTTGGGTGTGTCGGAAACGGACGCATTGGGAAAAGGCATGGAAGTTAAATCCATCGAATTCATCAAACGCGGCGGCGAGATTTACAAGGCGAGTTAGGCGACTCACCAGTTGGTGCTGGTGACACGCCGTCAAACGATCCAATGAACTGTCGCCCCGGCTGTGGTGCTTGTTGTATTGCGCCTTCCATCTCGTCCCTGAACAAACCTGCGGGTGTGCCATGCCTGCATCTCACCGCCGATTTTCGCTGCGCGATTTTTGGTCAGCCGGAACGTCCTGCCTGCTGTTCCGGTTTGCAGCCGACGATGGAAATGTGTGGTGAGAATCGTGAAGCGGCGATTGTTTGGCTCAGCAATTTGGAGAACGCGACCTTACCTTGAAGTGTTCACGGAAGCTGATTTTTCCAGCGTGTTAGACTTCGCAATCCCTCTGTTTATCGGCCATTCAGTCATTTCCCATGGACTATTTTCCGCTGTTGAAAGCGCTGATATTAGGCGTAGTCGAAGGTTTGACGGAGTTTTTGCCGGTGTCGTCGACCGGGCATTTGATTTTGGTTGGCGCGCTGCTGGATTTCAACGATGCACGAGGAAAATTGTTTGAGATCGTGATTCAATCCGGCGCGATATTGGCGTTGTGTTGGGAATATCGCGCACGCATAGTTGCCGTCGTGCGTGGTTTATCCGACGACAAAAAGTCACAGCATTTCACATTGAACCTTTGCATCGCTTTCACGCCCCTGGCTGCGATTGGCTTGTTGTTTGGAAAATTTATCAAAGCCAATTTGTTCAATCCTATGGTCGTCGCCACAACTTTTATTTTGGGTGGCTTCATCATCTTGTGGGCCGAGCGCCGCAATCACAATCCCCGCATTGTGGACCTTGACGAATTGCAGCCACTGGACGCGCTCAAGCTTGGTCTCGCCCAAGCGCTGGCGTTGATTCCCGGCACTTCGCGTTCGGGTGCCACCATCATCGGCGGGATGTTGTTTGGCCTCTCGCGCAAGGCCGCCACCGAGTTCTCATTTTTCCTCGCGATTCCGACGCTCATCATTGCCAGCCTTTATCAACTTTATAAAGAGCGCGAGCTGTTGGTGATGGGCGATATCGGCATGTGGGTGGTTGGCTTCATTGCTGCGTTTGCTTCCGCCTTCGTCTGCGTGCGCTGGTTGCTGCGCTACATTTCTACGCATGATTTCACTTTGTTCGCGTGGTACCGAATTGCATTTGGGCTACTAATTCTGGTCACGTGGAAATTGAATTTGGTGAGCTGGGCAGCGTGAGGTGAGCACGCCGTGGATGCTTTATTTGCATGGCTTCACCAGTGGCCCGCAATCGCATAAGGCGCAGACTTTGCAGGCGCGGATGACGCAGCGCGATATTGGTGACCGCTTTATTTGTCCGCAGTTATGTGCGTCGCCAGCTGACTCGATTGCATTGGCGCAAGCACTGCTGGCGACACCAGTTGGTGCTGACAACACGCCGTCAAATCGCGTCACCATCGTTGGTTCATCTTTAGGCGGTTACTACGCGACCTGGCTGGCTGAGAAGCACGATTTGAAGGCGGTGTTGGTTAATCCCGCGGTGGCTTCTGCAATCAGTCTGGAAAAATATCTCGGCCCACAACGCTGGCTTTACAGCGGCGAAGCGTTTGAGTTGACGCGCGAACATCTGGCAGAAATGAATGCAATGTATTTACCCGCACTAAAACACCCCGAGCGATTTTGGTTACTCGCCGAA
>JANYAW010000126.1 GCA_025361105.1 Rhodocyclaceae bacterium
TGCGACGGCGTATCGTCAGCAACAACTTGTGCGAAGGCAATGGCGGCGTGCGCCATGCCAATGTTACCGAGGCGTATTTGCAACGCATTTGCTCGGATGTCAAAGTCGCTCGACCGATGAAGCTGGTGGTCGATTGTGGCAACGGGATTGCCGGCGCCATTGCACCTGCGCTGTTTCGCCGCATGGGTTGCGAAGTGGTAGAGCTTTTTTGCGAGGTCGATGGGCGCTTTCCCAATCATCATCCCGATCCATCAAAGCCGGAAAATCTGCGCGACTTGCAACGTGTATTAAAAGAAACTGATGCGGAATTGGGTCTAGCCTTTGATGGCGATGGCGACCGAATCGGCGTGGTTACCAAAGACGGCGAAATCATTTTCTCAGATCGTTTGCTGATGCTATTTGCCGCTGATGTATTGAGCCGAAACCCCGGCGCGCAAATTATTTATGACGTGAAATGTTCGCGCTGGGTGGCCGAGTCGGTGCGCTTTCAAGGTGGCAAGCCATTGATGTGGAACACCGGCCATGCCTTGATTAAAACCAAGCTCAAGGAAACCGGCGCACCCTTCGCCGGTGAGATGAGTGGGCATATGTTTTTTGGTGACCGTTGGTACGGATTCGACGACGCGATGTACGCCGCTGCGCGCTTGCTGGAAATTGTTTCGCGCTGGAAAGATGTGAGCTGGCCATTGAAAAATTTGCCCAATGCCTTATCGACGCCTGAACTGAATTTACCAATGAATGAAGGCGAGCCACATGCCTTGGTCAGCAAATTGCGAAGCGAAGGAAAATTCCCTAGTGCGACCAATATCGTTACCATAGATGGCGTTCGCGCTGAATACAAAGATGGTTTTGGCCTAGCTCGGGCATCCAACACGACACCGGTGGTGGTGCTGCGGTTTGAGGCGGACTCGGCCATCGCCTTGCACCGAATTCAAAAGGAATTTCGCGTGGCGCTTGAGCGCGCGTGGCCGGGGATTGTGATCAATTTTTGAGCCAGCTGGGCGCACTCGGGTGTGCTTGAGACGGCGCGTGAATGCCTGATATTGCCACTTTCATGCGTTGGATTTGAATGAATTTTGCGCGCCTGATTTGGCGTTCACTGTTCGTCTCATTGCGAGATCATCTTTACTCCTCGCTTCGTTGTTTGCCCACGATGTCACCACGCCTGATTTTTCTTGCCCTCGCCCTCAGTATTACTGCATCTGGCTGCGCCGTCGTCGCGGTTGCCGACGCAGTGGTCTCGACTACTGTATCGGTCGCCGGAACGGTGATTAGTACGACCGCGTCAGTCGTTGGTTCGGGGGTTAAGGCAGTGACCGGCGGCGGTGATGCGGCAGCAAAAAAATAACGCAGCTTTTCGATCAATGCTTTTCCTTCATACGATTGGAGTCCACCGATGAGCGCAGAAACCCGATATTGTTATCACTGCCGTGTTCATCATCCTGCCAATGAGACGCGCCAGATCACCACAAAAACCGGCACACGTTGGCGTTGTCTGCGTAGTATCGAAGCGACGCGAATTAGCGAAGCCGAGCGCACTGCGTTTGGTCGCAGCGTTTCGGCGATGAATTCGGCTGAAGCGCAAAGTCGGGCGCAACGCGTTAGCGAATTGCACCTTGATCAGTGGAATCGTCGCTAAACACTTAGCGACGCTTAGATTTCGCTTAGATTCTTTTAGCCGCCACGTCTTTGGTAGCAAGCTTCGCCCAACGTCGCGTGTGCGGCAGATCGTTGTCGAGGTAATAGGCTTCGCCGCTTTGAATCAACAGCAGGTCTTCAAATTTCGCACCGAAACCGTCCTTGGCGACGTGCGGTTCAATCGCCCACAAGCCATCTTGCGGCGGACAACCACTTTGCCGCGTGTGATTCCAGTTGGGGGTTTCCAATGGCTTGCCGCGTGATGCGCGTAAACTTTTTAGGACGAAATACGCAGACTGACGCGGTGCCAAACCCCAGACGCTTTTGCCACGTAGCAACGCATTGCTCTCCATCGTTACCCGATGTCCGAGCACCAGCCCGATATGTTTTCGGTGACAGTTTTCCAAACCCTTCGCCTTCACTTTTTCGTTAACGCGCTGGGCGATTTCGCGCATCGTCAAACCAGCTTTTACGTCGGCCAAGACATCGCCGCGAAATTCTTTCAAGGCGCTATCCAATTCTGCCGGAACGCCGCCTCGGCCAAAGCGCATGGTGTAGGAGGTGTCGACCGTGTAGCCGTCAAAGATCGGCGCGCAATCGAGAATCACGGGATCGTTGCGTTTGAGTATGCGGTCGGTTGGCAAGGCACCAAGCTGACCAAAATCGCCCGGATAGGCGGTGCGATCACCGAACAAGGCAACCGGCACATGAAAGAAATTTTGTGCGCCAGCGATTTTCATTTGCTTATGAATTCGGCGTGCCACTTGCTTTTCAGTTTCTCCGGCCTTGAGCGAAGCGCCGACCACTTCGAGCACGTCAAAGGCCACGCGCTGATGTTTGCGAAAACGATCTAGATCTGCGGCGCTAAAGCCATTGTCGATCAAGCCGAACATGGTCGCTTCCTTTCATAGGTTTGCGGCAATCCTAGCAAAGTCAATTTTGAGCCCCGAGCTTAGCCGCTAAGCAACGCTCAAGCAGCCGACACCGAAGCTACGTCGCGAAATTTTGACGCGTGCCGAACACACATTTGCGCGTACCGGATTTATCTGAATTCCGATGTGGCAGCCAAGCGCCTTCGAGCTGCGCAAGACGGTCGGCGAGGATACGTAGCACCGCCGGATTCGTACCCATGCCAATATGGCTGGCATGCACTTCAATGTTTTCGGTCTGCGGACTAATGTCCTGAATGCTGCACGGCCATGCCACGATGCCATCGCTACGACTATAAATCGACGTCGTTGGGACTGGTGGCGCAACCTTCAAATTCGGAAAGCGAACTGTCTCGGCATCACGTTGCGGATTGAAGCGTCGATATACACCGCTGGCATTGCTGGCGCCTTCGTGCCCGGCAAAAGGGCTACCGAGTGACACCACAATGCGCACGTCATCTGGCCGCAATTTGGCTAGTTCGCGCGCAAACAGGCCACCCAAACTCCAACCGATCAAGCTGACTTTTCGGCCATGCTGCGCACGCAGTTGGTCGATGCGCTTGAGGCACGCATCAATCACGCCGGGCTGTGGCCCAAGGTTGCGCCCCAAATTCCAACAATGTACTGAATAGCCTTGCGTTTTGAGGAATCGACGCAAAATCACTGTCGACCGACCACTTGCCGCCAGACCCGGAAAAACCAGCACGGGATGTCCGTCGCCGCGCGGCATAGCAGTCAACAGCGGCCACAGTGCCAAGGTACTGAGCACTTCCATCGGCGCACGCATTTCCATTGCCAGCAAGTGCAGGCCCGGCGCTTTTATGGTTTGAGTGCTTGAGTTTGTTGTCATGAATGTCCTTGATTTGGTAAGTCGTGCTGGCGGGTTTTGCCAATCGCTACGAAAATTTCGGCGAATCTAAAAAGTGTACAAGGCGACACAGTTCGCCACGAGGCAAAAACGGCCATACAATTGATAATACCGGCCAAAATTCCCGATTCATCGCCAAAATGAATTCATTGCAGCAAATCTCCGCTGTTTCCGCCTCGCTGTCGTTTTGCATTCAGCAAATGGCGCAGCGCGGTTATGAGTTGGAAGATGTTTTGCGCGGCAGTGGGCTCGATGGCAAATCTTATTTACAGCCCGACACTATGGTGGGTGGTAAAGCAGAGCTTGCCGTCTACGCCAACATTCAACGTCTGGTCGGCGTGCGCGACATTGACGAATTTGGCTTGACGATCGGTGGTCAAGCCAACGTCAATAGCGTTGGTATGCTCGGTGGATTGGCGGCCAATGCGGTTGATTTGAATCACGCGGGTTATCTGCTGCGGCGGTTTCATGCCATATCTAATCGCTGGTTTACGCCGGAGCTTATCGGTACGCTGGCATCAGGGAATGCGGTGGTACGGTATCGCCAGACAGCGAATCTGGAACGGCGTTACCGTTTCTTGATCAACTTGTCAGTGCGCGGCATGCAACATTTGCTCAGTGAAATATTCGGTGCTGCAGCCAATGGTTTCATTACGCGCATTGGTTTCGCTTTTCCGCAACCAAAAAACATCGAACGATATTTGACCGAATTTAATTGCCCCGTCAGTTTCGGGCACGACTTTACTTACGCCAGCTTTGATGATGAAATCGGCAAAGCCATCAATGTCAAACGTAGCGAATATACCTACAACGTTTTTCTTCAGCATTGCCGCGAATCGGCCACGAGATTTGCATCCACTTCGTATCAACAGCGCGTACTCAACGCATTGTCATGTGTTGACGAATACCCCAGTGCATCAATGATGGCGGAATCTTTGAATTGTTCCGAACGCAGCTTGCGCCGACATCTGAATGACGAGGGCGTGCAGTATTCAGAATTAGTCGACAAGATTAGATTTGATCGCGCTGTATATCTGTTAAGCCATTCCAACGACTCGGTGAAATCCATCGGCTATCAATTGTCCTACAGCGAACCGGCGGCATTCATTCGTGCGTTTGCGCGTTGGTCGGGAACCACGCCGACGGAGTTTCGGAGAAAACTTGCATGATCGCCAGTTGGTGCTGGTGACACGCCATCGGCTTTGCACAGTCGACCCGCTACACAGGCGCAAAGCAGTGCTTCCGCCGTCATTTGGTAATCCTTAATGCCCGCGCACAAAAAACTTCCACTTCGGCCACCCACGTCGCTGCGTCAATATCCTGTGGTTGCACCAGTAATCGGTAGCGTCTACCACCAAACACCAAGAGCAACAAGGCCTTGACGGTCTCTGGCGATGGCGGCGGTGTTATGCATCGCGCCAATGCGGCGCACCACTTTGCTGACAACTCCTCGTACACGCGGCGGTGATGTTTTGGCTCGGCGATTTGCGTTTCGAGTTGCAGCATGTCGGTATCAAAAAACGGTGCGTTGGCGGTGTCCATTCCTAACGTCAGCCGAACCAAACGCCTCACACATTGCGCGCTGTCAACTGCAGCGCCGCGGACTAATTCATCGTCGATTGCGGCCAGTAATTCATCCAGACAATGTCGCACATAGCCCGATAGTAGCGCGGCTTTGTTGGGGAAATATTCGTAAAAAGTGCCGACTGAAATGCCCGTCTCCAAAGCTACGGCGCGGGTGGTTATGCCTGCCCAACCGTCGCGCTGCCATATCCGAACAAAGGCATCGTAAATTGCTTGCACGGTGAATTTGGCACGCGCTTGCGAAGGCCGTTTTAGGGGCTTGGCGCGTGGTGGTGGCGTCGATTTCGTCATCTTCGGTTTTCCGAACCCGGCAGCGGCGCGATACGGATAAATTGCTTCATCGCATTGCAGGTCAAAGGACAGAAGATGAACATTACACCACCGGCAACAGCGCAACGCTTGTTGACTAACAAAGCTTCGCTGAACGAAACCCGGATAGAAGATTTCTCGCTCCGGCCAGCGATGGGCGAAATCGTGCTCAAAATAGATCGCGTGGCGCTGACCACCAACAACATCACCTACGCTGCGTTTGGTGACGCGATGCATTATTGGGATTTTTTCCCGACGGGTGATGCCAATTGGGGCCATATGCCGGCGTGGGGTTTTGCTGATGTGGTGACTTCTGAGGTGGCGGGCGTGGAAGTTGGCGAGCGCTTTTATGGCTACTTTCCACTCGCCACGCAAATCTTGATGCGACCCGAACGCGTAACCCCGCGCGGCTTTTATGATGCCAGCGAACATCGGCGCACACTCACTTCGGCCTACAACCAATACACACGATGTAGCCAAGACGAAGTGTATTCGCAGGCCAACGAAAACTATCAAATGTTGGTGCGCCCGCTGTTTCTGACTTCCTTCATGTGCGCGGATTTTTTGCAAGACGCGGAATTTTTTGGTGCCAAGCAAATTGTGGTTTCCAGCGCTTCAAGCAAGACCGCTTACGGTACGGCGTTTTGTTTGGATGGACATGGCATCAAACTCATCGCGCTGACTTCAACCGGCAACAAATCTTTCGTCGAACAACTCGGCTGCTATCAGCAAGCGATTACTTATGACGAACTGACGAAGATCGATACTTGCTTGCCGACGCTGTATCTGGATTTCTCTGGCGACGAAGCTTTGCGCGCCAAGGTGCATCAGCATTTCGGCAATACTTTGGTGTACGACTGTTTTGCTGGGTCGGCGCAGAACACGCAGTTCTTGCGCGACACCGCTTTGCCCGGCCCCGAGCCCAAGTTTTATTTTGCACCAGTGCAAATCCGCAAGCGAAACGCCGATTGGGGGCCGGCGGTGGTCACTGCGCGTTACAACGCGGCAGAACTGGATTTCATTCATCGCGTCAGTGCGCCAGACACTTCCGGTGCGCCATGGATGCGTATCAAGGAGCATCGCGGCTTTGCCGCCGCGCAAATTCTCATCGACGATTTACATGCGGGCAGGATTGATCCTGCGTTGGGCCACGTGGTTATTTTGGTGTCACCGGAGCATGCACAATGAACGAATTGCATGGAAAAGTTGCTGTCATCACCGGCGCTGGAAGCGGGCTGGGACGCGAGTTTGTACTGGCTTGCGCCAAGCGCGGTATGCAGGTGATGCTGGCCGATGTAAGCGATGCAGGGATGCGGGAGACAGTGGACATAATCACCGCAAAATTTCCCGAGGTGTGCACTGCGCGCCAGAAAACTGATGTGGCCAAGTTGGAACAAGTCGAAGCACTGGCGCAAGCCACGCTCGATCAACTCGGCAGCGTGCATTACGTGTTCAACAACGCGGGTGTCGCGCTTGGCGGTTTATTGTGGGAGCAAACCGAGGCCGATTGAGCGGGGCAGATGTCGCCGAAATCACGCTAGACGCGGTGGCGAAAAAGCAGTTCTATATTTTCCCGCACGGCAAGATAAAAGCCCTAGTTAAGGCGCGTGCAGAGGCGGCAAGCGAAGAACAAGCGGCATTTGATTCGCGTCTGCCGCTGACACTCGCACTGAATGCTTAGGCCATCTCGTCAGTTTTATTTTCCGTAGTCAAAATCGCTAAAACTGCTTGCGCATGTTCCGCTGCATCACGCCCTAGACCGGTCAAATAACCGCCATCGGCTTGAGTGAGCAAGCCTTTGGCGTGCAGGCGTTGAGTGGCGGCAATCACCGCTACGCTGGCGGTTTTATGTACCTTGATGCCTTGCTGGCTGGTGGCCAAATCAAAACGCGTCAGCGTGTTGAGTTCTTCGATGAGTTCCGTGGTGTAGGGCATCATTGTTCCTCGCTCAATGGGCTTAGCTGGATTTGTTGGCGGACTGATCGGCTGACTTCTCATCCGGCTTCTCAGACGACGGCGCTTGATCGCCGAGGATCGATTTCGCCGGACAGATAGAGAACACCGGACACTTTTTGCAACCAACTGCGATGGCGATGGGACAAACTGTCATGGCGCGCTCCTTGGTTGATGATGAAGCTTTGAATCCTACCCGTTTTCCTCAAACCCGCCCGGAAATCCACGCGGCAACGCTGGCAAGTGCCGTGGCGAGGTGCTCGGGCTGGTTGCCACCGGCCATCGCCATGTCAGGTCGTCCGCCGCCTTTGCCACCGACTTGCAAGGCAACATGGTTGACCAATTCGCCAGCCTTAATCTTGCCCACCAAATCGCTGGTCACGCCCGCAATCAAGGCAACTTTTCCGTCGCTGCTACTGGCTAAAACAATGGCTGCCGATTTGAGTTTATCTTTGAGTTTGTCCAGCGTTTCACGCAAGGCTGTCGCATCCGCACCTTCCAGAATTGCGGCGAGAACGTTGATGCCATTGACTTGCAAGGCCTGAGCTAATAAATCGTCACCTTGCGCTGCAGCGAGTTTGGCTTTGAGTCGTGAGGTTTCTTTTTCCAGCGCTTTGACGTGATCGAGAATTTGCGTGATACGAAGCCTGGCTTCGCTACTTTGCGCTTTGATCAGTTCGGCGATTTCATCGAGCAAGCTGCTTTGCTCTTGCATCAGGCTCACCGCTACATCGCCGCACACCGCTTCCACCCGCCGCACACCCGCCGCCACGCCCGACTCGCTGGTGATTTTGAACAGCCCGATATCGCCAGTACGGGTGACATGCGTGCCACCACAGAGTTCGCGACTGTTGCCGATGTCGAGCACGCGAACCTCGTCGCCATATTTTTC
>JANYAW010000147.1 GCA_025361105.1 Rhodocyclaceae bacterium
CGTCGCGATATCGTCGCCTCTACCAGTGCCGCGCTCGATTATTTGCAGCACATCTACGAGATGCATGGCGACTGGCATTTGGCGCTGGCCTCCTACAACTGGGGCGAAGGCGCGGTGGGTCGCGCGGTGGCCAAGAACGAACGCCTCGGCCTGCCGACCGACTACATGAGCCTCAAAGTACCGCAGGAAACGCGCTACTACGTGCCTGCCTTGCAAGCGCTCAAAAACATCATCGCCGAACCACAATTATTTGGCCTCAACCTTGACCCGATTCCCAATTCGCCCTACTTCGGTTTGGTCGAACGTGACGGCGCTATGGACGTGGCAATTGCAGCACATTTGGCGGAAATTCCGGTCGCGGAATTTGTCGCGCTGAATCCTGCTTACAGCCGGCCGCGCATGCCTGACGTAAGCAACTCCTCGCTAGTGTTGCCAGCCGGAAAAGTGCAAACCTATCTGAGCAATTTGCAACTCTATACATCGCAAAGCAAACCGCTTTCGGCGTGGAATATTTATGAGCTGAAAAAAGGTGAGAAGCTCGATGCGGTCGCCAAACGTTATCACATCAGTGGCGTTCAATTACGGCAATTCAACGGTATTACCAAGAAGACCAAAGTCGGGCCAGGCCTGTCGCTGTTGGTTCCCGGGCCTGACGCATTGCTCGGGCACAACGCCTTGAGCATGCAATTGCCGCAAACACCGGCGACACCACCAAGAGCAAAAAAAATGCGCGGCAAGGCAGGCAGTGGTGGGACAAAATCAAAACGCAAAAAAGCCAGCGGAAAATCGCTTGCGCACGGCAAAAAGAAAGCCTCGCCGCACTAGATCATCGCTAAGTCAAACCCACCAAGCGGCCCGCCGCCAAGCGCAAGGTGCGGCCACAGCGTGCCGCCAGCGTTTCATCATGCGTGACTAGAATCAAGGTCGTACCGAATTCCTGATTCATCCCGAACATCAAATCAATCACCTGCGCGCCGGTTGCTGCATCCAAATTTCCGGTCGGCTCGTCGGCCAACAATATCTGCGGCTTGACCGAAAATGCCCGCGCCAAAGCCACGCGTTGCTGCTCGCCGCCAGACAAATGTTTCGGGTAGTGAGCAAGTCGTTCGCCCAAGCCAACACGATTCAGCATGGCCTCGGCCGTAGCGCGCGCGTTGTCAGTGCCAGCAAGTTCGAGCGGCAACATGGTGTTTTCCAGAGCGTTGAGCGCAGGCAATAATTGAAACGACTGAAACACAAAACCCATCAGGCGCCCGCGTAGCGCAGCACGTTGGTCTTCATTCAGACTCGACAAATTTTCGCCAGCCACAGTCACTGCGCCAGAGGTCGGTTGATCCAGCCCCGCCATCAGCCCAAGCAGCGTGCTCTTGCCGGAACCAGACGCACCCACGATTGCAAGCGCTTCACCCGCGGCAACGGTGAAAGAGATTTCATGCAAAATGCTCAGACTCGTTTCGCCATTCGGCACGACCTTGCTCAACCCCGCTACCTCAATTGCTACACGCTTTGTCATATTGCTTACATTTTCCGTCATGCTGAAATCCTTTATCTCGCTACTCGTAGTGACCGCTGCCCTGCTCGCCAGCCCACTGGTCCGCGCCGACAATGTGATCTTGGTTTATGGTGACAGTCTATCGGCTGGATTCGGAATTCGAGTCGACCAAAGTTGGCCTGCGCTTTTGGGTGAGCGCTTGAAAACAAATTCGCCAGTTGGTGCTGGTAGTACGCCGTTAAAACCCGCGCCATTATGGACGGTAAGCAACGCCAGTATCAGTGGCGAAACCACCGCTGGCGGGCGCAGCCGTTTTGCTGCCGCGCTAGCGCAATTCAAACCCAAAGTCGTCATTCTGGAACTCGGTGCCAATGATGGATTGCGCGGCCTGCCGGTCGTTCAAATGCAAGACAATTTGACCGCCATGATCAAGCTCGCCAAAGCCAGCCACGCCCACGTCTTGCTGGTCGGCATGCGCATGCCACCGAACTACGGGCCGGTCTATACGCATGATTTTGAGCAGGCATTCGTTACCCTCGCCAAGCAACAAAAAATTGCCCTGCTGCCTTTTCTGCTGGAACCAATTGCCGGTCAACGCGATGCGTTTCAAGCGGATGGTTTACATCCGATTGCAGCGATGCAAAGTAAACTCCTAGACCACATTTATCCATCGCTTGTGCCGCTACTCAAATAGCAGCGAGTGGTCAAATTTATCGCTTCAATCACTCAAAAAGATCCATGCACAAGAAACTCGCTACCGTCGCGCAACTCGCGGAATTTGATTGCATCATTGACGTTCGTTCACCCGCCGAATTTTTGGAAGATCATTTACCGGGTGCGCAAAATTTCCCTGTGCTCAGCAACGAAGAACGCATCCGGGTCGGCACCTTGTATAAACAGGTGTCAGCGTTCGAAGCAAAAAAACTGGGCGCGATTTTGGTCGCGCGCAACATCGCGACGGCCGTTGAGCGTAGCTTTCTCGACAAGCCGAAAAATTGGCGACCCTTGATTTATTGCTGGCGTGGCGGGCAGCGTAGCGGGGCGTTCACGCATGTATTGCGCGAGATAGGCTGGGATGCACACCAGCTTGGCGGTGGTTACAAAGTCTGGCGACGGCACGTATTGACCCAGATCGACACTTTGCCCGATCAATTTGATTTTCGTGTCATCAGCGGCGCGACTGGCAGCGGCAAAAGTCGTCTGCTCGAAACGCTGGCGGCGCAAGGCGCGCAGGTCTTGCATCTGGAACAAATCGCCGCACACAAAGGCTCGGTACTGGGTAGTTTGCCCGACCAAATTCAGCCAACGCAAAAAGGTTTCGACACTTTGCTTTTCGCCGCGCTGACGCAACTGAAAACGGATAGGCCGGTTTTCGTCGAAGCCGAGAGTCGCAAAATTGGCCAACTGCAATTGCCCGAAACACTGATCAACGCCTTACGCCGCGCGCCTTGTGTGCGGCTACAAGTCAGCCTCGATGCACGTGTCGATTTTTTGCTCGAAGACTACGTTTATGCGATCAACGATACCGCGTGGCTGGTGAGCAAAATCGAGCGACTAAATAGCTTGCAAAGTCGCGAAACTTTGGCGCGTTGGAATCAATACATCGCCGACGGCGAGTTCCGCCAACTGGTGCAAGAACTGCTGACATTGCACTACGACCCGTTGTATTTACGCTCGCAAAATCACAACTATGTGGAACATGGCGAAGCACGGGTGGTGACGGTCGACCAACTTTCGCCGAGCGCGCTTGAGGCACTGGCGCAAGAAATATTGGCACGGCCGACCCGCTAGGCGTTCCGCATCCAACTATGTCCACCGCCAGTGCCGCCCGATGCCTTGCGTTTGTATTCCTCAATTTTCTCTTTCAAC
>JANYAW010000179.1 GCA_025361105.1 Rhodocyclaceae bacterium
CCGGTGATTTTCATTACCGGATTGTGCTTCGCGGCGTTGGGTTTAATCGTCACCGCGCTGGCGCCCTCCTACGATTTTTTCATGTACTACTTCACCTTGTTTATCACGCCAATGATTTTGCTGTGCGGCGTGTTTTTCCCCACCAATCAACTACCGCTCTTAGTACAAACCATCGCCGCATGGTTGCCGCTGACGCACGCGGTGGCGCTGATTCGCCCCTTGATGTTTGACACGCTGCCAGGCGACATTGGCTTGCATTTATTGGTACTGATGGGGATATCACTACTGGCGTTTTGGATCGCAGTGGTGTTAACGCGCAGGCGTTTGCTCACCTAACAGGCGCGGAGAGTCACTGAGACTCGTTAAAATCTGTCATGGACATCACTATCAACGGGGCGCTCGTCACTTGGCCGAAACCATCGCTCACCGTCGGTGAATTGCTGGCCGCGCGTGAGCTAAACGGCAAACGCGTCGCAGTCGAACGCAATGGCGAAATCGTGCCCAAGAGTTTGCATGGCAGCACAGAAATCATCGCTGGTGATCGTCTCGAAATTGTCGTCGCCGTTGGCGGCGGGTAATACTTCTGGTACTTCAAATGAATCACGATAATCTCATCATCGCCGGAAAATCCTACACGTCTCGTCTCTTGGTCGGCACTGGCAAATACAAGGATTTTGACCAGACCGCGCGCGCGCTGGATGTCTCCGGCACGCAGATTGTCACGGTTGCCATTCGCCGCGTGAATATCGGCCAGGAGCCTGGACAGCCTTCGCTGCTCGATGCATTGCCCGCCGGTCGCTACACCTTGTTGCCCAATACCGCTGGCTGTTACAACGCGGATGACGCGGTGCGAACCTTGCGCCTGGCGCGCGAATTGTTGGACGACCATCGTTTGGTCAAACTCGAAGTATTGGGTGATGCACAAACGCTTTTCCCCAACATGCCGGAGACGCTCAAAGCCGCAAAAACGCTGGTGGCCGAGGGCTTCGAGGTGATGGTGTATTGCAGCGATGATCCGATACAGGCGCGCATGTTGGAGGACATCGGCTGTGTCGCAGTGATGCCGCTGGCCAGTCTGATTGGCTCGGGTTTGGGCATACTTAATCCGTGGAATCTCAAACTCATCATCGAGCAAGCAAACATTCCGGTGTTGGTCGACGCAGGCGTGGGAACGGCATCAGATGCGGCGATTGCGATGGAGCTTGGCTGCGATGGTGTGTTGATGAATACCGCAATTGCCGGTGCGCAAAATCCGGTGCTGATGGCAAGCGCAATGAAGAAGGCGGTCGAGGCCGGACGCGAAGCATTTCTGGCCGGACGGATGCCCAAAAAACTGTACGCCGCCAGTCCCAGCTCACCCGTCGGCGGGATGATAGGCACTTGAAACTGTGGCTGGTCATGTTGGCAATTTTGACCACACCAGTTTGGGCGCAGGCGGTCGCCGAGACGAAGCCACAAGCAGCACTGAAGCCCAAGCAATCCGGCTATGCCGTTAATTATCCTGCCGTATTAGTTCAACAAGTTTTGTTTGGTCGTGCGCACGGCGTGGCTTTGCTCGCCGCTGCTTGCGATGGCGATACGCCGGTCGGTCTCGAGACGCGCGAGGCCTACGCCAAATGGCATGCGGGGCAGATTCATGCCATCGCTAAAATGTCGCATGATTTAGCCAGATGGTATTTCACCAGTGAAGCGCAAAACGCCACCGACGCCGATATCATCAAGGCGCTCAATCTCAAGCCTCGGCTTGATCCCAACCTGAGCGTCAAAGAGATGAAAGCTGCCTGCGCAACCTTTGCCGAAATGCTGCGTGGTGAGCGCTATGACTTGTCGGGCTTGATGACGAAATTTACGATGGAAGCATCGGCATCGGTCAAGATTCCAAAGATCGTGCCACGGCCTACGGTGGAGATAGTTCGATGAGCGATACATCGCTGGTGACTGACATCGAACAACAGCGCCCTCACGATCACATCCGTAGTTTCGTTTTGCGTCAAGGCCGCGTCTCGGAAGCGCAGCGTCGCTTCCATACCGATGGCATGCCGCAATGGGGCATCCCGTATCACGCTAGCGTATGCGATTTACCTGCGCTGTTCGGCCGCCTTGCACCGACCATCCTTGAAATCGGCTGCGGGATGGGCGAGACCACCGCCACGATCGCCGCCGCGATGCCACAAAATAACTATCTGGGCATTGAAGTCCACACGCCTGGCGTGGGCAGTTTGCTCAAGCAAATCGCCAACCGCGAACTAAAAAATTTACGCCTGATTCAACATGATGCGGTGGACGTGGTGAGGCACATGCTGGCACCCGAATCTCTGGCCGGCATACACATTTTCTTTCCTGATCCCTGGCCCAAAAAGCGCCAGCAAAAACGTCGCTTAATTCAAGCGCCCTTCGTTGCGCTGCTGGCCAGTCGCCTTGTGCCGGGTGGCTATTTGCATTGCGCCACCGATTGGCAGGACTATGCGGAGCAAATGCTAAGCGTGCTGGGCGCCGAGCCGCAGTTAGTGAATTCACACAATAGCTACGCACCAAGACCGGCTTACCGGCCGCAAACCAAATTCGAGACACGCGGCCTTAAACTCGGGCATGGTGTGTGGGATATTGTCGTGACACGCAGGAAATAGCGATTATGGAATTCGACGTTCGTTCGGCCATGCTGTTGTCGTCGCTGTTCATCGGCATGATGGCCTTCGTCTTGTTTTTTCTGCGCGCGAGTTTCCCGGCAACAATACGCGGTATCAGCGAATGGGCAGTCGCCCTCGCCATACTCTTCGTTTCCTTCGCCCTATTCGGCCTGCGCGGTGTCCTGCCGGATTTTCTCACTCTGGCAGTTGCCAATCTCTTGGTGTTGGTTGGTTTGAGTTTGCTGTATTTCGGCAGTCAAAGGCATTTTGAGCTGACTGTTTCGACGCGCAATTGGACGATTTTTACTGTGCTGGTGGCCTTGCCTTTACTTTGGTTCAGCACGGTTGGCCCAAATATTATTGCCCAGGTTGTGTTAACCAGTTTATTCATGACCATTGCGTTTAGCTTTCATGCCCATCTGATTTGGCGTCACGGGAGTGCGTCATTTCCCAATCGTTTCACTGCTTTTATTTTGGGCACTCAAGGCCTCATTAATTTGCTGCGTCTGCTGTCTTTGTTGCTCACAGATGACAGCGTGGATTTTTACGGATCGTCTACTTTGCAAGTGGTCTATGTCACTTCGCTGATTTTTGGCAGCATGCTGGGTGCAACCGGCCTGACCTTGATGGCATCCAACCGTTTGCGCGAAGATCTTGAACATCTGGCGCGACACGATTCGCTCACCGGATGTTTGAATCGCCGCGCCTGGCTGAACAATTGCGATCAAGAAATGGATAGATCGCGGCGTAGCGGAAAACAAATGACGGTGTTGATGATGGACATCGATCATTTCAAATCTATCAATGACAATCACGGCCATCAAGTCGGCGACCGGGTAATTATTCGTTTTGTTAAACGTGTGGTCGCCGCATTGCGTCGCGCCGACAATCTGGGTCGCTATGGTGGCGAAGAATTTGTTGCGCTATTGCCGGAAACCGGTGCTGAACAAGCGCTAATCGTCGCCGAGCGGATACGCAGCACCGTGCACAATGCCACCGAAGTTCCGGGCTGCACAGTGAGCATAGGCGTGGCAACCAGCGACGTGAATGTGAGCGTTGATGGCCTGTTAGCACGCGCCGACGCCGCCATGTATCGCGCCAAAAATAATGGCCGCAATCGGGTGGAAACGGCGTAGCGCATTTCAGTAATCCAACGGCGTGTCATCAGCACCAACTGACAAGAGACAAAAATGCCCAACGTAAATATCAACGGCCAGATCATCGAATATGAATCACTAGGCTCGGCCAAATCGCCGACGATATTGCTGATCATGGGGCTGGGTATGCAGCTCACTAATTGGCCTGATGCATTTTGCCAGCGCTTGGTGGATGCTGGATTCCGCGTGATTCGATTCGACAATCGCGACATTGGATTGTCGGGCAAAGTGCATGTCGGACGGCGCATGAATATGAAACTTGCCTTACTCGCGGCCTTCCTCAAATTGCCGGTGCGCGCACCTTATTTGCTCGACGATATGGTGGCCGACACGGTGGGCTTGCTCGATGCGCTAGCGATTCAATCGGCGCACGTGGTCGGCGCTTCGATGGGCGGCATGATTGCGCAATTGATGGCGGCGCATCACCCGACACGGGTCGCCAGTCTCACCTCGGTGATGTCTTCCAGCGGCAATCGGCGCGCGCATCGCGGCACACCAGAAGCCATGCGCGTATTGATGGCGCGGCCAACCGACACGAGCAATATCAGCAGCGTGATTGAACACACGATGAAGGTGTATGGCGTCATCGGTAGCCCGGGCTATCCGCAAGACAAGGACGAATTGCACGCGCGCATCACGCGCAATTTCAATCGCTCCTACCACCCCGCTGGTACTGCACGGCAACTCCTTGCCATCATGGCTTCGGGCGATCGCCGACGTTTATTGCAAAAAATCAGCGCGCCAACTTTGGTGATACACGGGGCCGACGATAAGCTGGTGCCGGTTGCGGCGGGACGCGATACGGCGCATCACATCAAAGGTGCGACGCTGCAAATCGTTCCCGGCATGGGTCACGATTTGCCACCCGGATTGCAGCCAATTTTGGCCGATGCCATCGCCGCGCATTGCGCGCAACATTTAGAAAAAACTGCGCCATGAAAACTATCCTGATGCCACTGCCCAGCACCGATTTCGACCCGACCGAATCGGCCGTACCGTGGTCGATTTTTTCGGCATGTGGGCACCGCGTCGTTTTCGCCACGCCCGATGGTAAGCCGGGTCAAGCCGACCCACGGATGGTGCTTGGCACGGGGTTGGGGCTGCTCGCGTTGATGTTGCGTGCGGACGCCAATGGGCAAGCGGCCTATGCGCGGATGATTGCCAGTGCCGAATTCCGGAAACCGATTTCGTATACAGAAATTGACAGCGCGAAATTTGATGGATTGGTGCTCACTGGCGGTCATGCGCAAGGCATGAAGCCGTATCTTGAGTCAGCCATATTGCAAGAACGGGTCGCCGATTTTTTCCTCGCGGCAAAACCGGTCGGCGCGATTTGCCACGGTGTCGTACTCGCCGCAAGATCCAAATTATCTTCCGGTGTTTCGGTTTTGCATGGCAAAAAAACTACCGCGCTAACCCAGCAAATGGAAATGTCGGCATGGGCGTTAACTTGCCTATGGTTGAAAAATTACTACCGCACCTATCCGCAAACCGTCCAGGCCGAAGTCCGTGCGGCGCTAGCCAAACCGGGCGATTTTGTGGTCGGGCCGATGAACACCACGCGCGACAGTCCGGACAATTTGGACATTGGGTTCACCGTCCAAGACGGCAATTATTTGTCCGCCCGTTGGCCGGGCGATGCACATCGCTTTGCCACCGAATTTGCGGCCATGCTGGTCAAATCCTAGGCAGATTATTTGCGCACCTGCGGCACGATATGCAGCGCTTCACCTTCGATGTTCAACCACAATTCCCGCTCCTGCACGGTGCATTGAATACTCATATTTCGTGTCGCTTTGGCGGCCAACAATTTGCTGTCCTCCTGCACGATATTGAGCACCGTCAAATTATCTTGGCGCAGTAGCAAGGCTTCATTCGCCTGCCACCACATATCCGCTGCACGCCCACCGTAGGTCAGCGCTGTGACATGATTGGAACGCCCGCAAGCGCGGCGAATTTTTCGCTCATCGGGCAAACCGACTTCTAGCCAATGCGTGATTGCACCGGTCAAATCTTTTTGCCATAAATCCGGCTCGTCTTCTGCGCTCAAACCTTTGCCAAACACCAAGGCTTCGTCAGCATAAAGCGCGAAAGCCAATACCCGCATCATCATCCGCTCATCCGTCTCTGACGGATGCCGCGCGATGGTTAATGCGTGGGTTTGGAAATAGTTCCGGTCGAGATCGGCGATTTGCAGATCGAATTTGAAGATAGTAGATTTGAGCGCCATGGGCGCGCAGTATGCCCGCAGTCTGTGAGTTGGTGCTGGTGGTACGCCGTTGCATAGATATCATTTATGTACAATCAATCGCAAATAAGGAGCGACCTATGCCGACCTACACCACGGAATCCATTCGTAGTATTGCGCTGGTAGGTCATGGCGGTGCGGGCAAGACGACCCTGGCCGAAGCCTTGCTGCTCAAGGCCGGCGCGATAAAAACTAAAGGGGCGGTTGAAAAAGGCAGCACGGTTTGCGATTACGACCCACAAGAAAAAACGGCGGGTCATTCATTGCAATCGGCGCTGGTGAATTTCGCTTTTGAGGGTGTGCATATTCACCTAATCGACACGCCGGGTTACCCCGATTTTTCCGGTCAAGCAATGGCCGCGCTGGCCGGTGTGGATACTGCACTTATCGTCATCAACGCGCAAACCGGTATCGAACTGGCAACCACGCGGATGATGAATGCAGCGCAAGCACGTGACTTGGCGCGCATGATCGTGATCAACAAAATCGATGCCGACAACATTGATCTGCCCTACCTTGTCACCACCATCCAAGCGCAGTTCGGCAAGCATTGTTTGGTGCTTGATTTGCCCGCACACGATAAGCATGACACGGTCGACGTGCTCACGCATAGCGGTGGCGATAGCGATTTTGATTCAGTCGCCCGTGCCCATCGGGCGCTGATTGATCAAATCATCGAAGAAGACGAAGACTTGATGGCGCGTTATTTGGAAGACGAAATCGAACCATCGGTCGCTGAGTTGCATGGCGTGTTTGAGCAGGCTTTGCGCGCGGGACATTTGGTGCCGATTGTGTTCGTCTCGGCGAAAACCGGCGCCGGAATTTCTGAGCTTTTGCACGTCCTGGCAACCCTCGCACCCAATCCCGCCGAAGGCAATACGGCACCGTTTTTTCGCGGCACGCGCGGCGCTGAGGCGGTTGATTATGCCGTCACGCCAGACCCCAGCTTGCATGTCGTCGCCCACGTGTTCAAAGTCATTGCCGACCCCTACATGGGTAAAGTCAGCGTATTCCGTGTACATCAAGGCACGCTCAAAAAAGACGCACAGCTATTTGTCGGCGACGCCAAAAAGCCTGTCAAAGTTGCACATTTGTACCAACTGCAAGGCAAGGAATTTATCGAAGTCGCGGAACTAGTGCCAGGCGATTTGGGCGCGATTGCCAAAGTCGACGAAATAGATTTCGATTGCGTGTTGCACGACTCGCACGATGAGGATCACATTCATTTGCGTCCGCTGGAATTCCCCAAGCCAATGTTGGGGATGGCCGTCGACACCAAACGTCAAGTCGATGAACAGCGCTTGTTCGATGTCCTGCACAAACTGGAAATGGAAGACCCATGCTTTGAAGTCGAGCGTCATCCGACCACCCACGAAACGGTGATTCGCGGCCTCGGCGATATGCATTTGCGCTACAAGTTGGAAAAAATGGCGACCCAGCACAAGCTCGAATTGGTCACGCGTCCACCGAGCATTCCGTATCGCGAAACGGTGACACAAAACGCCGAAGGACA
>JANYAW010000281.1 GCA_025361105.1 Rhodocyclaceae bacterium
TGCCTAATGGAGCGGAGAGCCGAAGCGAGAGAGACGGATTCAGCGGCGTGTCATCAGCACCAACTGGCATCCCCAAAGCTAATCGTCAGTTTGCGCCACCGAAGCTGTCTCGATGCGCTGCATTTCCCGCCACCGAATAACGTCGGCTGGCAGGTCGACATCCCATAGCGTTTCCAATTCGCACCATTGCAGATTTTGTTGCGTTAGGCGTTCCCGTGTTTGTGCCATCACTTGCGCGCCGCCCCACGCAATGCCATTAAATATTTCCGGCACCGGACGACGCAGGCCAACTAGCGCATAGCCGCCGTCTTCGGCGGGGATGAAGACCGCATCGTCGCCGTCCGCCAAGGCTTTTGCGGCCTTATGCAAATGGACTTTGGTTATTGCCGGACAGTCGGTGCCGATCAAAATTAGCGGTCTCGCTGTTGCTGCAAAGGCGGCTGCAAAGACCGCCGCCATGCGCTGTCCTAAATCGCCATCTGCTTGTTGGTGCAAGTCGACTTTCGTTGCAAAAATGGCAGATTTTTTTACGGCGCGAAAGAAGCGTTGTGCGGGATTTGGCGCGCACCACAAACTTATCGAAGCACTGTTTGCCGCGCATGCTGTGGCGAGGGTTTGCAAAGTCAGCGCGCGATGGATGCGTGCGGCGGTGACCGGGTTGAAGGCTGGTATCAAGCGGGTCTTGGCAAAGCCTGGGATCGGCGCTTTGGCTAGCACGGCGATAACGAACTCATTGCCGTGCAAATTATTTTTCACGTGTCTGATTGTCAGGTTCATAGCTGTATTGGCGGGCCAAAAAGTGCGGCGACACGCCAAAGAAAAACGCCGCGCGCAAGCTCCACATCAGGATGATGGTGCGCCACACGCCATGCGTTTCCCAGCGCCGCGCCGAGGTCAGCACCGTCTCAGGAAAACATGCTGGCGAGGTGGCACATTTCAAACGTTTGGATATAGCGATATCTTCCATCAAAGGCAAATCAGGAAAGCCGCCGACCCGTTCGAATAAAATTTTTGAGACAAAAATTGCTTGGTCGCCAGTGGCGATTCCGCTCCATCGAGAGCGCACATTGATTGCCTTTGACACTAGCCTAAGCATGCGATTCGGACTGTCGATGCGCACATCAAAACGCCCCCAACGCCCGCCCCACGCGTGCGCCGTGGCCCACAAAATTTTATGTTCGTGTTCGGCCGTGACACGTGTATCGGCATGCACAAACCACAAGACATTGCCATGCGCTGCTGCTGCGCCCGCATTCATCTGGCTGGCGCGACCACGTGGCGCAATCAACACTTGATCGGCCAAAGGGCGTGCCAAATCTATCGTCGCGTCCTCGCTGCCACCGTCGACCACAATGATTTCCACGCCTCGGCTACGTGCGTCTTGCAAGGCTTGCAAGCTGGCGACTAGCGTTGATGCCTCATTCAGCACCGGCATCACAATAGAAATCCTGACCTCATTCATCAGCGTTCATTCATTGGCGAAAAATATCCAGGATCTAGCCGCGTCGCCACGCATGGAATTTCTCCACCCATGCCAATAAATTTTGCGGGGCATGGGCTTTTTTCCATACGCCGGCGGCATATTTGTTGGCTTCTGCCAGCGTCGGATAGATATGGATGGTGCCAAGCATTTTGTTCAAGCCGATGCCGTGACGCATTGCCAAAATATATTCGGCAATTAAATCGCCCGCGTGTTCACCAACTATCGTGACACCGAGAATTTTGTCTTTGCCCGGCGCGGTCAACACTTTGACAAAACCATGTGCCTCACCATCGGCAATCGCTCTATCCAAATCGTCGATGCCATAGTGCGTTACTTCGTAAGCGATTCCCGCCGTTTTTGCATCCGTTTCATTCAGACCGACGCGGGCGACTTCCGGCTCGGTGAAGGTGGCCCAGGGAATCACCGAGTAATCGGTGCGAAATTTCTTGAACGGATCAAACAGTGCATTGACCGCCGCGTACCACGCTTGATGCGCAGCGGTGTGGGTGAATTGGAATGGGCCAGCGACATCACCTGCGGCGTAGATGTTCGGGTATTTGGTTTGCAAAAAATCGTTGGTCTCGACCGTGCGCTGTGCTGCGATGCCGAGTTCTTCCAGCCCGTAGCCGGTCAAATTCGCCATGCGCCCAACGGCGACCAATACCGCGTCATAGGGAATTTTGACTTGCTGCCCGGCGTGCTCCGCCAGCATAAATTTTTGTCCGTCTTCCAGCACGCAAGCTGCCGCTTTATGCTCGAGCAACACGGTGATGCCTTCATTGGCAAAGGCTTGCGCGACCATCGCCGAGACTTCGGGGTCTTCACGAATCATCAGGCGCGGCAGCATTTCGACCTGCGTGACTTGCGCACCGAGGCGGGCAAAGGCTTGCGTCAGCTCGCAACCTATCGGCCCGCCGCCGAGCACCACTAGGCGCTTGGGCAACACACGCAGCTCCCACACATTGTCGGAGGTCAAGTAACCTAGCTCGGCAAGGCCAGGAATCGGCGGCACGAAGGGTCGTGCGCCAGCAGTGATGACTATGCTACGTGTGGTCAATCGACGCACGCCCTTCGCGTCGGTGATCTCAACTTCCCACGGCGAAACAAGCTTTGCACTGCCTTCGACCACATCGACCCCAAGCTCGGTGTAACGCGCCACCGAATCATGTGGCTCGATTTCTTTGACCACCCGCTGCACGCGCTCCATGACATCGGCGAAATCGAATTCGGCGGTCGCCGAACGGATGCCGAATTCCTTTGAGCGTTGCATGTGCGAGAGCAATTTGGCTGAGCGAATAATCGCTTTGGACGGCACGCAACCGGTATTCAAACAATCACCGCCGAGCTTGTGTTTTTCAACCAAGGTGACTTTTGCCTTCACCGCTGCCGCGATGTAAGACGTGACCAAGCCGGCCGAGCCACCGCCGATGACGATCAGGTTGCGATCAAATTTTTTCGGGCGGCTCCATCCGGTGTAAACTTTTTGCGCTTTAACGATATCGACAATGCGCTTGGCGATTAAAGGAAAAATGCCTAGCAGCACAAATGAAAATATCAGCGCGGGCGACAAGATGCCGGACAGTGACTCAATGTGTGCGAGTTGCGTGCCCGCATTGACGAAAACTATCGTGCCGGCCAACATGCCGAGTTGGCTGACCCAATAAAAAGTCCAGCTTGACAGCGGCGTCAAACCCATTACCAAATTGATCACAAAAAATGGAAACGCGGGCACCAGTCGCAAGGTGAAAAGGTAAAAACCACCTTCGCTGCGCACGCCGTCGTTGATGGCTTTTAGCCGGTCACCAAAGCGCGCTTGTACCCAATCGCGCAACAGAAATCTGGATATCCAAAATGCCAGCGTTGCGCCGACGCTCGAGGCAAATGAGACCAGCAACACGCCCCACGCCAGACCAAAGATTGCGCCTGCCGCCAGCGTCAAAACCGCTGCACCGGGGAACGACAGTGCAGTCACCATGACATACACGACGAAGAATATTCCGGCGGTGAGCAAAGGTTGTGAGCTGACCAAAGCGGCAACAGAGTCTTGCTGGCTTTTGAGGAAACCCAAGCTGAAGTACTGTGATAGATCGAAGGCAAAAAATGCGACGATAAATGCTAGTAGAAGTCCGAAAATCAGTAGGCGTTTTTGGTTCATAGCTTTTCCTTTTTCTACAACCATGAAATTTCAAATATTGCAGAGAACACTCGCCATTCCTCCCATTGAAAAGGGAGGAAGTTAAAACAACGGCGTATCACCAGCGCCAACTGGCAAAGTGTAGTTGGGGCCGTTTGAAATTCGCTCGAAATATGAGGCATGCGCAGCGGATTCTGGTGGCCAATTGTTCAAAAAATCGCTTTGCCATTGCGCCTTGTCGTAGCTAATAGCCAAGGCATCGACATACAAGCCGCGCAGCACGCAGCCGTACAAACTGGGATGTGGTGACGGCTTGGTACTGAGGCGCGTCAGCACCCCAAAATTGCTCCCGGCAAAATTTGGCATGCCCGCTGCACCGTTATTGATGATGGCTTTATTTCCATCCGCCAACACGTGCAACGTGGGCAGGCAAGTATGGCTGCTGGCGAAAACATCCACATTAGCGCTGGCGAAAGCAGCGACTCGCCATGTTTCATCAGACGCATCACCCAGTGCGCTTGCATCGAATCGCCAGCCGGCCAGGGAATCTGCATCCCCATGTACCACACCGACGCGTAGATCGCCAATGCTGTAGCGCCGAATCATCGGTAGCGCGTCAATTCGCGCCAGCAAATCAGGATGGCGTGCTGCTGTTTTTTTCAATCGCGCGTGGATGAGATTTGATCGCGTCACAGTCGTCGCATCGACGGTGTCGGGGTAGGCACAGCCACACCCCGCATCGTCATCCGGCGAGCTAAATTCGGCTTCTACATTGCCGACAATGGCATCGTGCCTCAACGCGGTTTGATTGACGGCGACAAACGATGCATCATCAACATTGAACCAATTGAAATCGCCGTTGAAACATAAGCGTGCATCGTTCTCAACCGCGCACATTGCCAACACAGTTTTTAGCGCGGGCGAATTACCGTACAGGCCACCAATCACATACAGCGTTTGTGTCGATTGTGTTGCCGCCCGCGCTATGGCAGTTGCGCCATAGCGATAACGCAGCGGACATATTCGACCTGCGCGACCAGCTTCGGTCATGCCCCGTGTCCACTTGCAGCGAGGCGATTTTGCGGCAACAACAGCGGCAAGAAAAATCCCGCTGTGCATATCAATAAACCATAAAAATTTGTGCCGAGCAAGCTGGCATATTTGCCGCTGCCAATTGCCCAGCTTTCAGGAATCCAATTCATCACTTGCAAAACACCCAACGCCATGCCGCTCCAGAATGACAAATGGAAGGACAGCGGCGAATAATTGACGAAGCGGGAGAACAAAAATACTGGCGCCAGCCCAATCACCATCGTGCCGCTAATGGTAGTTGCTTTTAGGATGTCGGTGCCGGCAATCATCGGCAGATTCCCAAGCAAGGCAAACACCACCATCGTCAACGAACCGACAGTCATTGCCTTGGGCGAAGGCAATCGCCCAGCCAGCGTCGGCAGTTCGCGCGCGACCAGTTTGGACAAGGATGTGAAGGTGGAATCCAGCGTTGAACCGGCGGAGGTCACCATCACTACGATCATTGCGAAAAACCCGGCGAAGCCCAATCCCCGTGCGACATCGGCGGGTACATTGCTGGTGATTTTTATGCCTTCGAGTTTGGCGTGCACACCGACCAAGCTGAAAGCAAAAATCGCGATGAAGCCCAACACGCCAGCAACGATAAATGCACGCAGCATGGCTTTCTCCTCGGTGATGAAGCCACGGTCGGTCAGCACCGGATCGTGGAAGGGATAGGAGAAGACTTGCAACAACGCGACCAGCAGCAAGTCCACGCCAGTATTGAGAGAAAAATTTCCTTGGCTCAATAATGCCGCTGGGCCATGGGCAGGTAGCACAAGTGCCAGCACCACGCCGACAAATAAGATGAACACGATGGCTTGAATCACGTCGCTAAAAATCGAACTACGCAAACCGCCCTTGAGGCTGTAAAAAAGTACCGCAGCTGTGAACAACAAAGCCGAGCCGATGAACTCGGCAGTACCACTCGCGCCGTAATAGCCGCCGACGACGGCAGTATTGCTCCACACTTCGTTGAATAGCCGAACGAGTATCGCGGCAGAAAAAGCCAGCGCTGCGGCACGTCCATATTTAGCTATCAAAAACGAGACGAGGCCAGTCGCGCCTTCCTTGGTGCGCAGGCGATAAATCACCACACCGGCGAGTGGAATCGACAGCCAATAAGCGGCATACGCCAGACCGCCAACTACGCCATACGCTGCGCCCAAATTGGCGGCGTTGGTCACCGATTTGGCGAATATCCAGCTGATAAAAATACTCAACATCAAGGCCCATTCGTTGGCGGGCCGACCGAACTCATCCTGGCCACGAAAGAAGCCACCTTCGTCGCGTGAGCGCGGTACGACCAAATACATCGCCACGCCGAATACCAACAAAAATCCCCAAAAGAAAATACCTTGCATGTCGCTCATGGTGGTTTGCCTTTTCTATGAATTTCTAAATACCGCAACCCAGTGCGGCTGCTGTCGTTTCCTGCTCCAATGCCCCACCACAACTGGAGCCTTGACCTGCCGTGCAACCATAACAATGGTCGGCCACGCGGATGGGCATCTCGTCAAGCTGCATCATCGTGGCTTCTGAAATATGTAGCCGTGCGTCGGTTTTTCCGTGCAAGGCCAAGCCCAATTGTTGATTGAAATCGCAATCGAAAACATAACCCTGCCAATCAATGCTGAGCAAATTGCGGCACATCACTTGTTCAAGATTTTCATCGCGATGCGCAGCGCGCAAAGTATCCATATAGGAATTGAACTGCCCTTTGGAAATCAGCGTGCTGCCAAAGCGTTGGATGGGCATATTGGTGATGGTGAACAATTGATTGAACACGATATTGAATTCGTCCGCCAAATGACGTTTGTAATCCGCTTCAAGCGCCACTTGCGGCGGTGGCAAGCTTGGGCCTTGCGGGTTGTAGACCAAATTCAGTACCAGGCCGCTGTGTGCCTTTCCGTAGCCGAGTGCGTTGAGTTTTTGCAGCGAACGAATGCTGGCCTCGAACACCCCATCACCACGTTGTTTATCGACGTTATCTTGCGAATAACAGGGCAAGGAAGCGACGATTTCGACTTTGTGCACGGCGAGGAAATCCGCCATATCTTCAAAGCCTGGCTCCTCCAAAATCGTCAAATTGCAGCGATCAATCACTCGCAATCCGCGCGCTCTGGCGGCGACGACAAGATTGCGAAATTCAGGATTAAGTTCCGGTGCGCCGCCGGTTAAATCAATGGTGTGAATGTCCGGGCTCGCGGCAATAAATGTAATCACCGCCGCGATAGTTTCCGGCGTCATTTCTTCTTTGCGCGTTGGGCCGGCATTCACGTGGCAGTGTAGGCAACTTTGATTGCAGCGGTAGCCGAGGTTGAGTTGCAGCGTATCAATCGTACGCCGACGCAAAGGCGGAAAATCGGTGCGGATTAGCAGGTGCAAAGTGGCGTGCATTCTCAAACTCCCAAATTTTGCTATCGTTGTTGCGTACGTAGACGTTGCGGTAGCTGATTGCTTACATCGGTTAACGATGGCGGCGTGTTACCAGCACCAACTGGTGAATCGTAGCTTCATCCAACGCGTTCCTCCAACAAATGTACGCGCACTTTCTTGCCTTTGATTTTGCCATTCGACAATCGCCGCACGGCCTCGCGGGCAATGCTGCGTTCGACCGCCACATAAGTCGACATTTCTGTCACATTGATTTTGCCGACTTGCTCTTTGGCAAATCCGGCTTCGCCAGTGAGCGCACCGAGTACATCACCGGCACGGATTTTTTCTTTGCGACCACCGAGAATCTGCAAAGTCGACATTGGTGGCAACAGCGGTTTGTTCGATGACGATTCCAACTCGCTTAATGGATACCAAGTCGCTTCAAAGCCGTGAGCTTTTTCAATGTTTGCCAGCCGCCCCATTTCATCACCATTGACCAAGCTAAACGCCCAGCCTTCCTGGTCAGCACGTCCCGTGCGGCCAATCCGGTGCACGTGGATTTCGGCATCCGGTGTGATATCCACATTGATGACCGCTTCGAGTTCCTTGATGTCCAAACCGCGCGCTGCGACATCGGTGGCGACCAACACCGAGCAACTCCGATTAGAAAATTGCACCAGCACTTGATCGCGCTCGCGTTGCTCTAGCTCACCATGCAGCGCCAGCGCATGCACGCCTTCGGCTCGCAACACGTCTAACAAGTCACGGCATTGTTGGCGCGTATTGCAAAACGCCAGCGTGCTCACCGGTCGATAATGTTTGAGCAATTGCCCGACCGCATGCAAGCGTTCCTGATCGCGCACTTCGTAAAAGCGCTGACGGATTTTGTTGCCTTCGTGTTTTTCTAGTAATTTGACTTGCTGCGGATTGCGCAAAAACTGCTTGCTTAGTCGCTCTATGCCTTCGGGATAGGTCGCCGAAAAAAGCAGCGTTTGACGTTCCACAGGGCAAGCCCGTGCGACAGTCGCAATGTCGTCGAAAAATCCCATGTCGAGCATGCGATCCGCTTCATCAAGCACCAGCATGCCAAGCGCCTCAAGATTCAAACTACCGCGTGCCAGATGATCCATGATCCGCCCGGGCGTGCCGACCACAATATGCGCGCCATGTTCCAAGCTGGACATTTGCGGACGCATCTGCGAGCCACCGCACAGCGTCAAAATCTTGATATTGTCTTCACTACGCGCCAAGCGACGAATTTCCTGCGTCACTTGTTCGGCCAATTCGCGGGTTGGACACAGCACCAAGCCTTGCACTGCAAAACGCCGTGGGTTGAGCAAGGTCAGCATTGGCAAGGCAAACGCGACCGTTTTGCCGCTACCTGTTTTAGCCTGAGCAATCAGATCCTTACCAGCGAGCGCCAGGGGCAAGCTGGCCGCCTGAATTGGCGTCATTTGGTGGAACTCAAGCTGCTGCAGAGTCGATTGCATCGCTGGCGAAAGCGGCAATTGGGAAAAAGAATCGCCAGTGGCGAACGGTGTTGTTTCCAGGGGAAGAGTTTTTGTCATGCCAAATTATAGTTTCATGCCAGCGCAAGGCTGGACGTTCTGGCGACTCAACTGGTCACGCCATAGCAATATTTCGACATTGTCACCTTGACATGTCCGAACGAGTGTTTAATCATCGTGGTAGTTTGCAGCGATGACGAATGCATCGCTGATGGCGCATTGGCTGGGAGGCCACATATGGAAATCGAATTTCGGGAAAGCGCAATTACTGCGCTAAAACAAGTGCCGCGAAAGCGCATTGCTACTGTCATTGCGCTGCTGTTCGGTGTTGGTACGGCCTTCGCGCAAACACCGCCGGTGCCTAGCGCTGGCGAAGTTTTGAAGACGATGCCGATGCCAAGCAGCAAAGCCGATACTAAGGTGCAAGTTGACGGCAGTGCCGCCAAGGCGCGAGCGGTGGCAGATGTTGAAGGCATGAAGCTGGAGATCAAAGGTTTTCGGACTGTCGGCATGACGGTGATGAAAGATGCGGACCTCACGGCGGCGTTAGCACCATTCATCGGCCCAAACAAACGCTTTCAAGAGATGCTCGATGCGGCGGCAGCAGTGAAACGCGAGCTTGCCCAGCGTGGTTACTTTTTGGCTGACGTGATCATTCCCGAGCAAAAGATCGAGGATGGCATCGTGATTTTGCAAGTGCTTGAAGGGCGCTTGGGTAAGGTTCGGCTTGAGATTGATGCCAATGTTTCTGTGCGGCGATCTTTGTTGGAGTCCTATCTTGATTCATTGGTTGAGGGCGAATTGATCAAGACGGCAACGGTCGAGCGTGCGTTGTTTCAGATTCATGATTTACGTGGCATCGTGGCACGTAGCAGTTTCGTCCCCGGTGAGGTGGCCGGTACTGCCGATCTGGTGGTTAATATCAGTACGACGAGCTTTTACAACGCCAATGTCGACTTCGACGCCAATGGTTCTATCTACACCGGTCAGCATCGGATAAGTGCCGGGGTTGACGGTAACAATCTGCTCGGCCAAGGCGATCTCATCAGTGTGCGGGGCACCAATGCGATTGATGGCGATTTGCGTTTTGCACGTATTTCTGTGCTCAGTCCAGTCGGCCCTTGGGGAAGCAAAATCGGTGGCGCTTATACCGATTTATCATATCGTCTCGGCACACCGTTGTTTGATCCGATCAAGGCCAGCGGCTCGGCGTATGTCAGTTCACTTATTGCAATTCATCCTTTTGTGCGTTCGCGCAATACAAATTTGCTGACAGTTTTGCAATTTGACCAGCGTAAATTTCACGACGTTCAAACCACCGCAGCCGTTGATTCAAGTAAAACAGCTTTGGTCACCTCGTGGGGTTTTTCCGGTGACTTGCGCGACACTTTGGGCGGCGGCGGAATCAATGTTTACAACATTTCGTGGACGCGTGGCCGATTGAAGTTTGGCAATGCTGTCCTCGCAGCAGCAGACGCGGCAGGGCGTAAAACTGCCGGGCGTTATGACAAAGTCAATATTTCGTTTTCGCGCTTGCAAGCTTTGGCCGATCGTTTAGCTTTGTACGGCGCGTACAGCCAGCAGTTCGGTCGAAAGAACTTTGATTCAAGCGAAAAATTCAGTCTTGGCGGCCCGAGCACCGTGCGTGCCTACCCTCAAGGCGAAGGCGCGGGCGACGAGGGATATGTAGGCACGCTGGAACTGCGCTATCGATTGCCATTCGAAGAGGATCTACCAGGCAGTTTGGTGCTCACCGGGTTTTACGATATGGGCAAGGCGACACTTATCAAACATCCCACCAGCGCCGATATCGCCGCTAAATCGGCGTTGGAGCGACGCATTTCCGGGCCGGGTCTTGGCTTAAATTGGGAAGTGCCAAATGATTGGTATTTGCGTGCTTCGGTGGCCTACCGCGATACCAGCCAGGCGACCGCTGATCATCTTCAGCGCTACCCGCGTTTCTATTTTCAGTTCAGCAAATCGTTCTGATTTGCATTGAGCTACTTAGGTTAATGTCGAAAAAAATTGCAGCAAAATAGTCAAAGGATTCGCCATGTTCAAACATGCCAGTGTTAATAAAGCTTTCCGGTTAGTGTGGAGCGAAGTACGCCAAGCTTGGGTTGCGGTCGCCGAATGTGCGCGAGGGAGAGGGAAGCGATCTTCCGTAGGCGTGAGGTCCAACGGCGTGTCACCAGCACCAACTGGCGAGTTGGATTTTTCATTGCAGAGCGCATCTCAGCGAGTGGCGCTAAGCGCGCTGATTGCCGCGCTAACGATGACCGTCAGTGGGCTTACGCTGGCGCAAGTGCCCGCATCGAATGCCTTGCCGACAGGTGCCATTGTCGCCGCTGGTCAAGCCACTTTCAGTACCACTGGCGCGCGCATGGATGTGGCGCAATCGACACCCAGTGCCGTCGTCAATTGGTCGAGCTTTAACATCGGCAACGCCGCACAAGTGAACTTCGCACAACCTAGTGCTGCATCGGTAATTCTCAATCGTGTTGAAGGTGGCGATCCATCATTGATTTTTGGACGTTTGACATCGAATGGTCATGTTTTCCTGACCAATCCCGGTGGCATATTATTTGCCCCTGGCGCACAAGTTGATGTGGGCGGTTTAGTGGCCTCGTCTTTGGGAATTTCCAACGCGGATTTTGTCGCTGGCAAGTTCAATTTCAACAACGCAGGTAGCGCAGGTGCAGTCGTCAATGCCGCAACTATCACCGCACAATCAGGCGGTTTCGTCGCGCTAATCGCACCACAAGTTAGCAACACCGGCAGCATCGTCGCACCGAGGGGCAGCGTTGGAATGGCCGCAGGTGATGCAGTCAAACTGGATTTCGATCACGATGGTTTGCTGAGTTTTGAAGTCAACGTCGCGGCGGCCGCCGCGCGCGCCGACAATCGTGGACAGATCATCGCTGATGGTGGTCGCGTGGTCATGAACGCGCAAGCCAAAGACGCGCTGCTGTCCACCGTGCTTAACAATGATGGCGTAATTCGTGCCCACAGCCTCGAATCACGTGGTGGTGAAATTTGGCTAGGTGGCGGTGCGTCCGGCGTGGTCAGTGTCACCGGAACACTCGATGCGTCGGGCAGTGCGGATGGGCAGCGCGGCGGCACGGTGAAAGTGCTAGGTGACAAAGTCGGTTTGTTCGGCGCTAGTGTCGATGCTTCGGGAGTTGGTGCTGGTGGTACGGTGTTAATCGGCGGCAATTGGCAAGGCAAGGGCACAGAGCCTAACGCTGGCGCGACGTATGTAAGCGACACTGCGAGCATTAAAGCGGATGCGCTGGTTACAGGTGAGGGCGGAAAAGTTGTGGTCTGGGCCGATGGCGCGACCAAATTTTATGGCGATATTTCAGCCAAGGGCGGTAGCGCGGTTGGTAACGGTGGACGGGTTGAAGTGTCTGGCAAAGGCGCGTTGGCGTTCAATGGCAATGTCAACACCAGCGCGACCAATGGGCGTATCGGATTGCTCCTGCTTGACCCGACCAGCATCACCATCACCCACGACACAGCGGCGAATACATCAGGAACGATTACTTGCACCGATGGCAATTGCACGACACCGGGCACAGGATTTTTTAATGACACTGGAACTGGCAACCTGACCGATGGCACCTTGAACGCGCAGTTAGCGATCAACGGCGTGCACATCAAGACCACTAATGACATTGCCATCCAGGCTGCTGCAGCCATTGATCTGCATGGGCAGCCGCTCACGCTAACGTCTGACACCGGAGCCATTATTTTCGGCGCGACCACCTTCGCCGCTACGGGTGGTGGCACTCTCAACCTCGAATTCGCAAGCACGCTTGACTTGAGCGCAAACCCGAATTTTTCAGCGGTGCCGACAGTCGCTGCATTTGGTAACAACGCTACATCAAAAATAATTGCCCCCAATGTAGCCAACGCCTGGGCGATTACTTCTGACAACGATGGGACGCTTTCCAACGCCAATGCAAGTGCCAGTGGAACGATGACATTTCTCAACGTCAACAATCTCACTGGCGGCACGACCGCCGACACATTCACTGTTGCCAGCGGTGTCACGTTTAATGGCGCGATAACCGGTGGCGGCGGTATAGATACGCTGGCGGCAACCGATGGCGCGAATAGCTGGAAAAGCACTGCGGCGAATCAAGGCACGCTAAATACGACCACACTCTTCAGTGGCATCACCAATTTGGTCGGTGGTAGTGGTAGTGACTCGCTAGTCGGCACGGGTGGGGTATATCACGTGACGGCAATTGATACCGGAACATACAACGGCATGACGTGGTCATCTGTGGAGACTGTCACGGACACTGGTGGCGGAACCTTCACTGGCGACCTAGGTTCAAGATTAACTGGCTCGCTGTCAGGACTTGGCGCGACTGCGCTGGGCGGGAAAATTGTCGCCACCTCCATGCAATTTGTCGGCGCAACGACCTTGGTTGCTTCAACCGAACTTACGGCGCCCACGGTCACTTTTGGCAACACGCTTAATGCGACCACCAAAGGGACAGAAGGACTCATCGTTACGGGCAATGCCATCTTCAACAGCACTGTGGGTTCCACGAAGGAACTGGGCGCACTGGCAGTGAATGGTTTGACAACATTTAACGCCGGCGCTACCAGCGTAAAGACCGATGCCGCAAGCAACACAGGCAATCAAACTTATGTTGGTACCGTGACGCTTAACGACAATTTGAGTCTGTCTTCGACCAGCGCAGGGACGATTGCTCTGAACGATTCCGTCAGCGGCAACGCCCACAGCCTGACGATCAGTGCAGCAACAGCAGCGGTGTTGGGAGATGGCACCGGCACCGATAACTTCACCGGACTGAGCAGCGTCGATGTCAGCGGCCCGACCACCATCAAATCGCATGGCATAACCACCAGTGGTAGCCAGCGTTATCGCGGCGCACTGACATTGGGACTTGACGACCTTAACAAGACCAAAACGCTCACCGCCACTGACGTTACCTTTGACAGCACAGTGAATGCCACCACCAAAGGCACAGAAGCACTGGCTGTCACGGGTAATGCTATTTTCAACAATGCGATTGGTGTAATAAAAGAGCTCGGTGCGCTCACGGTGAGCGGAACGACCACTTTTAACGCTGGTGCAACGACCGTCAAGACGGACTCGGCTAACACCGGAGGGCAGTCTTACAGTGGTGTCGTCACGCTTAATGACAACCTGAGTTTCACTGCCACCGGAGCGGGCATCATCGCTTTCAATGGCGGAATAGTTGGCAACAGTCACAGTCTGACGATTAGCGCGCCGACAACGGTGATGCTTGGCGATGGCGTGGGTGCGGACAATCTGCTTGGCCTCACTAGTTTGGATGTTACTGGCCTGACGCAGATCAAATCGCAGGCAGTGACCACCAGCGGTACGCAGCGCTATCGCAGCACTGTTGCGCTGGGTGTTGACGATAGCAACAAAACCAAGACCCTTACTGGTACAAGCGTGAGCTTCGACAGTGCCGTGAATGCCACCACGAAAGGTACTGAAGCGCTTGCCATTGCCGGCAATGCAATCTTCAACGGTACTGTGGGTGTCATCACAGCGCTTGGTGCGCTGAATGTCAGTGGCACCACCTTATTCAAGGCAGGTGCCACGAACGTAACAACCGATGCCACGGCGAACACCGGAAATCAAACCTATAACGGTGCAGTCACACTCAAT
>JANYAW010000289.1 GCA_025361105.1 Rhodocyclaceae bacterium
GCCGGGCGACGCATGAATTCCATGAGCCAGGGCGGCTTGCCGGTTGATGTGGCAGAGGCGATTGTGTGGTTCGCCAATCCGGCATCGAGCGGCTTAACCGGCAACGTGGTTCGCGTGTGCGGGCAGAGTTTGATTGGGGCATAAGCGTGAAACTTATTGAAGTCACTGAGGAAGTCAGCGCGGCAAGAATGTTTCTCGACGCACTCAAATCCAGCCGCAAAAAGCCCGGCGTGGTGAATGCGTTACCAGCAATCACTTACGTTCGTCCGAGCGTTGTATTGGATGTCAATCACATCGCCGCCTACAGAAAAATTTGCGGCTATTCGGATGCGCAAGGCGTGCCGATTATTTATCCGCAGATGCTCACCTTCCCTTTGATGATGGCGTTTTTCGCATCCCCGGCATGCCCGTGGCCAGGGATGGGCACGGTGCATTTGGCCAATCGCATTCATCAACACACCAGCGTAAAAGCGGGCGACGATTTGCGTGTTGAAGTAGCCACTGGCGAAATGCTGGCGCATGAAAAAGGGCAGGTATTCAATTTGGAAATGAAGATTTTGCGCGGTGATGAATTGGTCTGGGATGCAACACAAACATTGCTCCGCATCGGTGTGAAAAATCCGGTTGGTGAAACGTATGTCAGTGCGCTGGACGCGAATTTGCCCTTGTCACATCAGGCTGATTTTTCTGCACCGGCCGATATCGGACGACGCTACGGCAAAGTCTCCGGCGATATGAATCCAATACATCTGTCAGCGATTTCCGCCAAACTATTCGGCTTTCGTACCGCCATCGCGCATGGCTTGTGGACCAAGGCGCGCGCCTTGGCAACGCTGATGCCGCAAGGGATTTTGGAAACAGCACAAGTCAATGTCGAATTCAAAACCCCCTTGTTTTTGCCCGCGCGCGCTTCGCTATGGACGACACGAACCAAGCAAGGCACGAGCTTTGAAGTTCGCAACGCCAAAGGCGACAAGCCGCATTTGCGCGGGCAGATCAGCTATGAGTAATTTTGCCAGTTGGAGTTGGCATGCAGTGTCGGCTTTGCACAGCCGACCCGCTGCGCAGGCGCAAAGCAGTGCTTTGCGAAACCCCTGCTTCGCCGCCGTTAATAAACATTTTCATAGGAGCAAACCATGAACACCATTCGTCGCGTCGCCATTTTGGGCGGTAATCGCATTCCTTTCGCACGCTCCAATGGCGTGTATTCGCAAGCATCAAATCAAGAAATGTTGACCGCCACTTTGCAAGGGCTGGTTGATCGTTTCAACCTTCACGGCGAGCGTATCGGCGACGTGGTCGGCGGCGCGGTGATGAAGCATTCGCGCGATTTCAATCTGGTGCGCGAATCGGTTTTATCCACCACGCTGGCACCCGAAACGCCCGCGTTTGATATCCAACAAGCTTGCGGCACAGGACTGGAAGCCGCGATGATCGTCGCCAACAAAATCGCGCTGGGCCACGTCGAATGCGGCATTGCGGGCGGCGTGGATACCACGTCGGACGCGCCGATTGGTGTGAATGAAAAGATGCGCAAAATCCTGCTGGAAGCCTCGCGTGCCAAATCCGCCGGCCAGCGTTTGGCTAGTCTCGCCAAGATGCGCCCTGGCATGTTGGTCTCGCCCACACTGCCGCGCAACGGCGAGCCGCGCACCGGCTATTCGATGGGCGAGCATGCCGAATTGATGGCGCGCGAATGGCAAATCAGCCGCGAAGATCAAGACGCGCTGGCGCTCAAGAGTCATCTGAATTTGGCGCGAGCTTACAAGGACGAATTCTTCAACGACTTGATGACGCCGTTCAAAGGCGTGACCGTCGACAACAATCTGCGCGGCGATTTGACGATAGAAAAATTACGCTCGTTGAAGCCCGCATTCGACAAAAAAGTCGCGCCCGACAATGGCACACTGACCGCCGGAAACTCCACCCCGCTTACAGATGGCGCGTCCTGCGTGTTGCTCGCCAGCGAGGAATGGGCAGCGGCGAAAAATCTGCCGGTGCTGGCCTATTTGAGTTTTAGCGAAGTCGCCGCAGTCGATTTTTTCGACAAGAAAGAAGGCTTGTTGATGGCACCGGCCTACGCCGTGCCGCGCATGTTGGCGCGGGCAAATTTGTCGCTGCAGGATTTTGACTTTTACGAAATCCACGAAGCTTTCGCCGCGCAAGTGTTGTGCACTTTGAAAGCCTGGCAAGACAAAAATTATTGCAAGGAACGTCTGGGGCTGGACAAGCCGCTAGGCAAAATCGATTTGAGCAAACTCAACGTGAACGGCAGCTCCCTTGCCGCCGGTCATCCTTTCGCCGCCACCGGCGGACGCATCGTCGCTACGCTGGCAAAAATGTTGGATCAAAAGGGCAGCGGTCGTGGCCTGATTTCAATCTGCGCGGCTGGTGGTCAAGGCGTTGTTGCGATTCTGGAAAAGTAAAAATGCCCACCTACAAAGCTCCTTTGCGCGACATGCGCTTTCTGATTAACGAAGTGCTGGATTACTCCACGCACTACGCCAGTTTGTCCAATGGTGCTGACGCAACACCCGACATGGTTGACGCGATTTTGGACGGTGCTGCGGCATTGTGCGAAGACGTGCTCGCACCGATCAATCTGTCTGGCGACGCCGAAGGCTGTACGTTTTCCAACGGCAATGTGACCACGCCGAGCGGATTCAAGGAAGCCTATAAGGCCTTTGTCGAGGGCGGTTGGCAGGGGCTTTCCTTCCCCACCGAATACGGCGGTCAGGGTCTGCCGATGTCGGTGAATGTTTTCAAATCCGAAATGGCCGGTACAGCGAATTGGTCATTCAATATGTATCCTGGGCTGTCCATCGGCTGCATCAATACCTTAATGCAATACGGCACCCCGGCGCAAAAGAAGTTGTACCTGCCGCCCTTGGTAGCCGGTGAATGGACCGGGACAATGTGCTTGACCGAAGCGCAATGCGGTACGGATTTGGCGCAGGTCAAGACCCGCGCCGTGCCACAAGCCGACGGCACGTTCAAGCTCACCGGCACCAAGATCTTTATCTCCAGCGGTGAGCACGACCTGACCGACAACATCATCCACATCGTCCTCGCTCGGCTGCCCGATGCCCCGGCCGGCACGCGCGGCATTTCACTATTTATCGTGCCCAAAGTCATCGTCAATGACGACGGCACTTTGGGTGCGCGCAATGCAGTCAATTGTGGCTCTATCGAACACAAGATGGGTATTCGCGCTTCGTCCACCGCACTACTCAATTTTGACGACGCAACCGGCTACATGATCGCCGAAGAAAACAAGGGCCTGGAGGCGATGTTCACTTTCATGAACACCGCCCGCATCGGTACTGCAATACAAGGCGTGGCGCAAGCCGAAGCCTCGTTCCAAGGCGCGCTGGCCTACGCCAGAGAACGGCGCTCGATGCGAGCTTTGAGCGGCAAGAAGGAACCTGAATTTGCCGCCGACGCCTTGATTTGGCATCCCGACGTACGGCGCATGTTGCTGACCCAAAAGGCCTTCGCCTTCTATAACCTCAACGCCATCGAGTCTGTTTTCATCCAGACCATAGCCACAGGAAAGTTCAAGATGGTTCTTCTCTGAATTTAAAAGGTATAAAGCCACAAGGCGGCATTCAAAATAATCTGCGATAAACTTTACTATTTTTT
>JANYAW010000291.1 GCA_025361105.1 Rhodocyclaceae bacterium
CGGCACCTCGAAGCGCTATTCACGACCGGTGAATTGATGGTCGCCGAGCGCCGAAGTTTTCAGCGTGTATATGACTTACGATCACGCGTCCTGCCGCATTGGGATGACAAACAACACTTGCCAACGAAAGCGCAAGCGCAGACCGAAATGATCGCCAAATCCTGCCTCGCGCTGGGCATCGTGAAAGCCGATTGGGTCGGCGATTATTACCGCCTCAAGCGTGGCAAATACGCGGCCGCGCTGCACGAATTGGCAGACGCGGGAGAATTGCTACCGGTGCGCGTAGAAGATTCGACTGCCGATTTTTTTGTGCATCGCGAGCTTGCCGAATTGCTCGATGTCGCCAAAAACGGCAAGCTCAAATCCACCGTCACCACCCTGCTCTCGCCTTTCGACCCCGTCGTATGGGATCGCAAACGCGCCGCAGAATTATTTGATTTCGATTACCGCATTGAGTGCTACACCCCAGCCCCAAAACGCGTCTACGGTTATTTTGTTTTGCCAATACTTTCACGCGGGAAAATTGTCGGCCGACTGGATGCCAAAGCCCATCGCGCGCAAGGTGTGTTTGAAGTCAAGGCGCTGTATCTGGAAGACGGCATCACAGTGACTGAAAGGCTTGGCAAGGATATTCATCGTGCAATACAAGCCTGCGCCGATTGGCACGGCACAAAAAAAATCGCCCTCGGCAAAGTACCGAGGGCGATGAAGGGAATGCTGATTTCGCCGAAATGAAGCTTACGGCCGCATGTTTTTTTCCAGGAAATTTTCAACGCGCGTCCACCAGTCGATATTGTTCTTCTCCAAACGCCAGCCGTGACCCTCTTTGTCATAGGCGACCCATTCGACATCATTGTTATGCTTCATCACTGCGTCGCGGAACTTGGTGCCGTGAACAATCGGGACACGTCGATCGCTCGTACCATAGGCCATCAACAAGGGCTTGTTCAGGCGCTCATGCTGCGCCAAGGGGGATGTCGCCTTGAACTGCGCCGCGTCCTTGTCGGGATCACCAACCAATAGCTTGTCGCCGTATTCAACGGATGCCTTGGACGCATCACTCCAGCTCACCGTGAAAAGCAAATCGAGATCGCTGACACCTACCCAATTGATCCCGCAGCGAAATACGTCCGGTGTTTTGATCAGGCCCATCAACGTTGCATAGCCGCCATAACTTGCACCGGCAATCGCGATACGGTTCTTGTCGACCCAACCTTTCGCAACTGCCCAATTCGCGGCATCGGTAATGTCATCCTGCATCTCAAGACCCCATTTTTTCCACCCCGCTTGAAAGTGCTTGCTACCATACCCCGTGCTGCCGCGAAAATCCGGCTCGATCACAACGTAGCCGCGTGAGGCAAGAAACTGATTGTCACGATTCCAATTCCAGTGACCACCACGAACGAACGGGCCACCATGAACCATCACGACTGCAGGCCGTGGGCCGGTCGCTTTGCCAGATGGTGTTGTCACGTAAACAGGAATCTCCATTCCATCACGAGCTTTGTAGTGGTGAAAATCAACACGGGCCATTTTTTCGGGGTCAATATCCGGACGCACGGCACCGATAGAGGCCAGTTCATCACTGTCCGGTTTATATAACCAGTAGCGGCCAGGATCTTGATCCGACTCCGAATGAATCACACACGCTTGAGTCGCGCCACTACCACGACAACTTATGACGTTGATCGTTCCCGGCATTTGCGCATCTATCTTGGCTTGAATCGCTTTGCGCGATTCGTCGAGCCATAGGGTGTTTTCCGCGTCGCTTTCATAATGAAAACCCAGTATCCGATCAGTCTTGCGCTCAAGAACCGGGGTCACCGTTACATCAAATCCCTTAACCTCCAGAACCGGCTCAGCAGCCACTTTACGCGTGGCGATATCGAAGCGGTACAAGGACTGAAAACCATCAGCATCATTTTTGTAGACATAGGTTTGGCCACTACCATCAATAAAGGCCGGCGAAAAAGCATTGGGATCCAAAAACTTGAAGCGGCTGATTTCAACCCATTCCTTGGTGCCCGGGGCTCGATAGCGCACTATCCGTACGTCATCCTCGCTCGAAAACGCGAAGCGCGGTTGGTGCTCTTTATCCAACAACCATCCAGTGACATCCTTTGGTTGCAAGTCTGTCAACAGTTCAGTGAGCGCCAAGGTCCGCGTATTCAAACGGTATAGCCGCTCGCTGGTCAGCGCGCGTTCCTTTTCGCTCACCGTATCGTAGGTGACCAACAAGTCATCAGTTCCGTCGTCAAGCGTGCCATAGATGGAATAGTTGCGTGCCCAAAGTGGAACGCCTTTGCCAATGTTGTTGCCTTCGTCATGGTTCGACATTAGCTTGTTGCGATAGGTACCGTCACGGTTTATCGCGTAGAACTCACCGTTGCGAACGTCAGAGAGATCTGTCGGCTCGCCGGTTCTGAAATACAGTCGCTCATCATTGAGCCAGGTCGCGCCATAAACACCCATTGCATCATCGGAGATGATCATGTTCACCTTGCTAGGATTGGCCGTTTCTGCAATGCCAAGATGGTAGCGATTGGTCTTGCCGAGCAAGGTTACGGCGAGATATTTACCTGATGGCGATAGACGAGCGGATTGGATTTTGGCTTGTTTGAAGAACACCGCAATGTCAGGTTTTGCGGATGTCTGCGCGTCACTAACGGCACAAAGACCCAAGCCAACCAGGGCGGCTAGGGCGATCAGGAATTTATTACGCATGGT
>JANYAW010000132.1 GCA_025361105.1 Rhodocyclaceae bacterium
GGTGCTGGCGTGGAGTCTGGGCTTATTACAGCCCAGCTGCTCCACAGGCGCGAAGCAGTGCTTCACGAAACCCCGCTCCGCCGCCATCAACCCAAAGCATTTGCCTTGATTTCCTCTAACGCCTTATCCAAACACTTGCATATCAAGGCGAACATCTCATCCACTTGTGCATGCGTAATCACAAACGGTGGCGCGAGTATCAGGCGATCGCCGACGGCGCGCATGATCACCCCGTTGCCAAATAAATGCCGACGACAAAGCATGCCGATGCCGAGATCGGGATCGAACATTTGCAGCGTGGATTTATTTTTCATCAATACCAGTCCGCCCATCAGCCCTATGGCATTGGCTACGCCAACCAGCGGATGATCGGTGAGCGCTTCAAATTGCTGCTTGAAATACGGGCCTATGTCGTCGTGAATACGTTCGATTAATTTCTCGCGCCGCAAAATCGCCATGTTTTCCAGCGCCACTGCACAAGCCACGGGATGCCCGGAGTAGGTGAAACCGTGATTGAAATCGCTGCCTTTTTCTATCAAGGCATCGGCCACTTTATCGCCCACCAATACGCCGCCAAGCGGGATGTAGCCTGAGCTAACGCCTTTGGCAAAGGTGATCAAATCGGGCTGATAGCCGAGCGTTTGGCAACCAAACCAGGTACCCAATCGACCGAAGCCGCAGATCACTTCGTCGGACACCAGCAACACGTCGTATTTTCGGCAAATGCGCTGTATCTCCGGCCAATAGGTGCGTGGGGGAATGATGACGCCGCCCGCGCCTTGTACCGGTTCGCCAATGAACGCGGCGACTTTTTCTGCGCCCAGCTCAAGGATTTTTTCTTCCAGCCATGACGCAGCTTTGAGACCGAAGGCATCCTCACTCAGGCCTTGGCCGTGTTCGAAATAGTAGGGTTGCTGAATGTGGGCAACACCCGGGATCGGCAAGTCGCCTTGCTCGTGCATATAGCTCATGCCACTGAGCGAAGCACCGCAAACGGTGGAGCCGTGATAGCCGTTATGGCGCGCGATAAAAGTCTTTTTTTGCGGCTGACCCTGCACATCCCAATAACGCCTGACCATACGGAAAATCGTGTCGTTGCCTTCCGAGCCGGAGCCGGTGAAAAACACATGGTGAAAATTTTCCGGGGCGATATCGACGATGGCTTTGGCCAGATTGACGGCGGGCAAATTGGTGGTGTTGAAAAAGCTGTTGTAGTAGGGCAGCACATCCATTTGCTCGGTCGCCGCGCGGCTGAGTTCCTTGCGCCCGTAGCCGACATTGACACACCACAAGCCTGACATGCCGTCGATAATTTTCTTGCCTTCAGAATCCCAGATGTGGATGCCATCGCCCTTGACAATGACCCGCGCACCCTTGGCCGCCAGGTCCTTGGTGTCAGTGAAAGGATGCAGATAGTGGGCGCTGTCGAGCGCTTGAATTTCGCTGGTGTTCATGAATCAGTCCTCACACGTTCAGCAGCAAATGCTGGCGTTCCCACGGACTGATGACGGCGTTGTATTCACCTAGCTCCCATTCCTTTACCGCAGCGAACACGGTGACGAATTGCTTGGACAAAATGTCATGGATGTCCTTACAGTTCTTGATTCGATCCAGCGATTCGCGCAAGGTTCGCGGCAACTGATGTTTGCCATCGTAGGCGTTGCCTTTGGTTTCCGCCTCAGGTTTGATTTTGTCCATCATGCCCAGATAGCCGCAGGCCAGCGTGGTCGCCAGCGCCAGATAAATATTCGCATCGGCGCCGACCAGGCGGTTTTCGATACGTCGCGCCACCGGTGCGGAATGCGGCACGCGCAGACCCACCGTGCGATTGTCGGTGCCCCAACAGACATTGGTCGGCGCAGCCATGTTCTTGACCAGACGACGGTAGGAATTCACATAGGGCGCAAAAATCGCCATCGTCTCCGGCAAATAACGCTGCATACCGCCGATGAAATGCGCGAAGTTTTTGGTCGCATTGCCGTGCTTGTCGCTAAAAATATTCGCACCGGTTTTAGTGTCGAGAATGCTGGTGTGAATGTGCATCGCGCTACCGGGTTGATTGGCCATCGGCTTAGCCATAAAGGTCGCATACATATTGTGGCGAAACGCCGCTTCGCGCACGGTGCGCTTGAACGTGAATACGCTGTCGGCCAATTCCAGCGCATTGCCATGGAGGAAATTGATTTCCATTTGGCCGGTGCCGATTTCGTGAATCAGCGTATCAATATCGAGCTTTTGCGCTTTGCAGTAATCGTAAATATCTTCAAACAAAGGATCGAATTCATTGACAGCGTCGATGCTGTACGACTGCCGCCCCGACTCGGCGCGACCACTGCGGCCTATAGGTGGTTGCAGCGGCAAATCGGGATCAGTATTTCGTGCCGTAATGTAAAACTCCAGCTCCGGCGCGACCACCGGCTCCCAGCCTTGTTTTTTGTATAAATCGAGCACGCGATGCAGCACGCTGCGCGAAGCGAATTCGACCAAGCGACCATCTGAGTGATAACAATCGTGAATCACAATCGCCGTCGGATCAGTGGCCCACGGCACGATACGCACGGTCGACGGATCGGGTTTCAAAACCATATCCAGATCGATTTCGTTAATCACATCGTAGTAAGGCCCTTCCTCCGGAAAACTTCCCGTGACCGTCATGCCCATAATTGCTTCGGGCAAACGCAGGCCGCGCTCCTCGACAAATTTTTCACGCGGGGTGATCTTGCCGCGCGCCGTGCCGGTCAAATCCGGCACCATGCATTCGACCTCGGTCACACGGTGCTCGTTGAGCCACGCGTCCATTTCCGCGTATTGCATCTGTTCTCGATTCGACATCTTGGTTCCCCTAATAATTCTTGCGACGATGTTACTTGCTATCGCGATAACGACGGCAGGCATCGCCAAATGCGCTAAACAATTTCACCGAATCCGGATTGTCCATCACCTTCCATTCGGGATGCCATTGCACCGCCAGTGCAAAGCCTTGTGCCGATTCAACCCGCACCGCTTCAATTTGTCCATCTGGCGCTATCGCCTCAGCCACCAAACCCGCACCGAGGCAATCTATGCCTTGTCCATGCACCGAATTCACCCGTATTGCCGCCGCACCGCCGAGCAAATTTTGCAGGGCACCGCCATCCAGCAAAGTGACCGGATGCGCCGGCCCGTATTGCACTTCGAGTGGCTGTGTGTCGTCCTCACGATGATCAAGCCGCCCCGGCACCGCATGAACTTCTTGATGCAAAGTGCCGCCCATCGCCACATTGATTTCCTGAAAGCCGCGACAAATCCCAAACACTGGCATGCCGATTTCAAGCGCCGCTTTGATCAAGGGCAAAGTCGTTTCGTCACGCGCCGTATCAATCAACATGTCAGGGCTATGCGGGGTTTGCCCGTAGTGCTTCGGCTCTACATTCGATGCCGACCCGGTGAGCAACAAGCCATCAAGCAAGGCGAGTAATTGCTGGCGATCTTGCGCATCACCCATGGCCGGCAAGAGCAGCGGCGTGCAGCCCGCAGCAAGTGCAATCGCATCGACATATTTGCGTCCGACCACATGGTAATCATGGTTGCCGATGGCTTTGATGCAAGTGGGAATTCCAACAATGGGGCGGCGTTCGCTCATGGTGATTCCTAATTTGTGGTGGTCAGCCGACACTTGTCTGTTGACTGACTTGGTGTGGTTATAGCTCAAAAGCCTTGCATCAAGAAGTCGATCGCCGCAACGATTTCGGCTCTTTGGTGAACCATGGTTGTAAGCGGCTGCTTGAGAATCGCGCTGGGTACGGCCGCCATGAACTGGGTTGCCATAACCATTTCCTTGCCTCCGATGGAAAACGTCGGGTTCAGCACTCGCGCAGCGAGCGGTGCTTTGGCGCGTGGCAACAGCGGCACAACGACGCGAGTTTTCAAATGATCAAGCAGCTGAGACTGAACCACCAGCAAGAATCCGGCACCGTCCGGATTTGCATGAACATCGAAGCGCGCCATCAAAAGCTCCGATATTTTTCAAGTGGCAAACCGTGCTTTTCAAAATACACGTTCGAGCTATCGAGTGCGGCGTGATTTTCGGCCAGCCACAGTTCCGTGCGCTTATCCGCAATCGCCTGCGCCAAGCCAGTCTCGGCGGCTTTTGAAACATTGACATCGAGCGCTTTGGCCGCTGCCAACAAATGCCGATTGATGGAAACATTGGTGGCCTTCTTTTGCGCCTTGGCAATGGCAGTCTGTGTCGTCATTTTTCATCTCCATATTTATGCGTATAGTTCATGCATGAATATTAGTACAGTTCAATGCACAAGGAAACACTTTGCCATTAACTGTTTCAACAATTTCACCAGTTGGTGCTGATGAAACAAAGGCAAAACCAGAAACCACTGCGCTACAAGGCGGTCGCACAAACGACGTGCTCTTCGCCGTAGCGGATGATGACGCGCCGTTACCGACGCAGGTAAGATTGCCCGCATGATTCCACTTTCCGTACTGGACCTCGCGCCGATTCTGCAAGGCAACAGCGCCGCAGACTCTTTTCGCACTACGCTCAGCCTCGCTCAGCATTGCGAACGCTGGGGTTATCGGCGTTATTGGTTGGCCGAACATCACGGCATGCCTGGCATCGCCAGTGCGGCGACGGCGGTGGTTATCGGCCATGTGGCGGCCGGCACTTCGACGATACGCGTGGGGGCGGGTGGTGTCATGTTGCCCAACCATGCGCCACTGGTGATTGCCGAGCAGTTTGGGACGCTTGAGTCGTTGTTTCCGGGGCGGATTGATTTGGGCTTGGGACGCGCGCCGGGGACGGATCAAACCACCATGCGCGCACTGCGGCGCAATCTGGATGCGGATGTGGATCAGTTTCCACAGGACGTGTTGGAACTGATGCATTATTTTCAAGCTGAGCAAGCCAATCAAGCCGTCCGTGCCGTGCCCGGTGCGGGGTTGAATGTGCCATTGTGGATACTCGGTTCGAGTTTATTTGGCGCACAGCTGGCCGCGCATCTGGGGCTACCGTTTGCATTCGCTTCGCATTTTGCACCGCAACAGATGATGCAGGCGATTGCGCTTTATCGTCGCGATTTTCAGCCCTCGAGTCAATTGACCCAGCCTTATGTGATGCTCGGCTTCAATGTATTTACTGCCGAGAGCGACAGCGCCGCGCAGTTTTTGGCCAGTTCGATGCAGCAAGCTTTTGTGAAGTTGCGCCGTGGCACGCCGGGGCAATTCCCGCCGCCGATTGATAATTTTTTGGGGACCTTGCCTGCCGCGGACAAGTTTTTGCTCGAGCAGGTTTTGTCGTGTTCGGCGATAGGTTCGGCGGCGACGGTTGGTGATTCCATTACGGCATTTATCGCGCGCACCGGTGCGGACGAACTGATGATTGCCTCGTCGATTTTCGATCATCAAGCGCGCCTTCGCTCTTACGAAATTTTGGCCGAGGTCGCGCAACAAATTCCCTAATACTCGACTCGCCGATGCAAGCATGAACGCCACCACCATCTATCAACCGCGTTTGGTTTTTTGCCTTTCGATTGCACAGCTAATCACTTGGGGCAGTGTGTTTTACGGCTTCGCTTTGTTGATGGTGCCAGTCGAACAGGAGCTTGGTCTAAGCCGTGCCGAATCCTCCCTGGCGTTTAGTCTGGCCTTGCTCGCAGAGGGTTTGCTGGCCTATCCGATTGGTCGCTTAATCGATCACGGGTATGAGCGTGCGGTGATGACTTGTGGATCGCTGCTGGTGTGCGCGTGTTTGTTGATGCACAGTTTTATTTCCAGTGCCTTGGGTTTTTATGTAGTGTGGATGGGTCTCGGTGCGGCTTTGGCGGCGACGCTTTACACGCCGGCTTTTGCCATCGTCACGCGGCGCTTTCCGGGAGATTTCCGGCGCGCGATTATCACCCTGACATTTCTCGGTGGGCTGGCCAGCACGGTGTTCATTCCGCTCACCGCATGGTTGATAGCGAATTTTGGTTGGCGACATGCGCTGTGGTTTTTGGCTGCGCTGCATGTATTGGTGTGCGCGCCGCTGCATGCGCTGGTGTTACGTGGTGCGCCAATCAACATCGCCCAGGAGGGTGCGCACGAACATTCCGGTCACGCGGCACCGACGCTACTCTCGCAGCATCTACGCAGTGCGCCGTTCTTGCTGATCGGTGCGTTTGTGGTGCTCCTGATGGCCGCGACTTCGGCGCTGCCTGCGCATTTGGTGAGCTTGCTGCGCGAGAACAATTTGCCCGAAGCCTGGGTCATCGCGGTTCCCGCCAGCATCGGCATCATGCAAGTTTTGGGGCGTGCGTTGTTGTTCTTTTTCGAGCGGCGTTTCGATGTGCATTTGGCCAATCGGCTGATTCCCTGTTTGATTCCGCTGGGATTGGGTGTCTTGTTGCTTGTGCCTTTTTTTGGCGTGGGCAATCATGCGCTGGTGCTGTGCTTCGTGGTGTTATACGGAATGGGCAATGGCATGCTGACCATCGTCAAAGGCACGGCGATTGCACAGTATGTCGATATGAAACAAGTGGCGACACTCAACGGCGCGCTGGGCATTCCGGTGGCGCTGGCACGAGCTGCTTCGCCGCTATTGATGGGTGTGCTGTGGAGCCAGCAATCCGGTTATCGCGATGGCTTGTGGGCGTTGTTGCTGATGAGTGTGGCGGGTATCGCCTGTCTGGTATTTGCACAGCGATTCGCACAAGGGCTCAGTGCGCGACATGATGCGCAATAAAAAAAGCGACCGATGACGGTCGCTTTTTGAATTACGGCTTGGCCTGAATACGGCCAATCGTGAAAACTTCGTGAATTACTTTTTCTTCGCAGCAGGCTTTTTGGCAGCCGGTTTAGCGGCAGCTTTTTTAGCCGCAGGTTTTTTCGCCGCGACTTTTTTCTTGCCTGATACAGCGGCCTTGAGTGCGGCGCCTGCCGAGAATTTCGGCACAGTGGTTGCGGCAATTTTCAGCGTCTCACCGGTCTTGGGATTCTTGCCGGTACGCGCAGCGCGCAACACCGATTTGAATGTACCGAAGCCGATTAGCGCTACTGGATTACCTTTGGAAATTGCGCCGGTGATGATGTCGGTCAATGCGTCAATAACTTTGTTGGCAGCGGCCTTGGTGAGTTCGGCACGCTTGGCTAGTTCTTCGATTAGTTCGCTCTTGTTCAAGTGATATCTCCCTCGTGGTTGAAAAAACGCATTGTTCCACTATTTTCATAATTGTGGTGCACTGTGAGAAATAATTTGCATAACTATGGCGTATCGTCAGCACCAACTGGCATCCACTAAAATTTCATTCAGCCCCGCCCCTGGAGTTCTGCCCATGACTGCCACAAATCTCGAACCTTATTGGATGCCATTCACCGCGAATCGTGCGTTCAAAAAGGCGCCGCGTGTGCTGCATTCGGCGCAGGGGCATTACTACACCGACGCGGATGGGCGGACTTTGCTCGACGGTTTCTCCGGATTGTGGACGACAGGGCTTGGTCATTGCCATCCAAAAATCGTCGCGGCGGTGCAGTCGCAAGTGGCGACGTTGGACTATGCGATGGCGTTTCAAATGGGGCATAACAAGGCTTTTGAGTTGGCCGAAAAACTCGTCGCCATCGCACCGCCGGAATTCACCCGAGTGTTCTTTACCAACTCCGGCTCGGAAGCTGCCGACACTGCGCTGAAAATGTCGATTGCGTATCACCGCGCGCGTGGCGAAGGCAATCGCACGCGCTTGATAGGCCGTGAGCGTGGCTATCACGGGGTGAATTTTGGCGGCATGTCGGTCGGCGGCATGACGGCGAATCGCAAAGTTTTTTCGCCGGTGATGATTCCCGGTGTCGATCACATTCGCCATACGCACAGTTTGGCTGACATGGCTTTTTCCAAGGGGCAGCCTACTTGGGGTGGGCATCTGGCCGATGACTTGGAACGTCTCGTCGCACTTCACGACGCTTCAAATCTCGCTGCATTAATCGTTGAACCGGTCGCCGGTTCGGCAGGGATTTTGGTGCCACCCGTGGGCTATCTGGAGCGCTTGCGCGAGACTTGCGACAAGCATGGCATCTTGTTAATTTTCGATGAAGTCATAACAGCATTTGGTCGCATCGGCGCAGCTTTTGGTGCGCAACGTTTTGGCGTGACACCGGACATCATCACCGTGGCCAAGGGCTTGACGAATGGCGTGATTCCGATGGGTGCGGTGTTGGTAAAGGAATCGGTGTATCAAGCGCTGACCAACTGCCCGGAAAATCTGATTGAGCTATTTCACGGCTACACCTATTCGGGTCATCCAGTTGCGGCCGCTGCCGGTTTGGCGACTTTGCAGTGTTATGAAGACGAGGCAACGTTTGCCCAAGTTCGCAACATCGAAGGCGTTTTCGAGATGCTGCTGCATGAGCTGAAAGGCGAGCCACATGTCGTGGATATTCGCAATTTCGGACTGATGGGTGGCATTGAATTGGCGCCACGTGTCGGTAGCGCAGGTGCGCGCGGTGCTGAAGTGTTCTTGCGTTGTTTTGATGAAGGCGTGGTGGTTAGAAACACCGGTGACATCCTCGCGCTCTCACCTTTTTTTGGCTCGACCGATGACGAACTGTTACGCATCATCGACACCATCCGCCGCGCCTTACGTACAGTGAATTAGGACATGACTATGAACACTTTAGGGCATTGGATAAATGGCGCGCAGGTGGTCGACACGGCACGCACATTGGAGGTGTTCAACCCAGCCACCGGTGCGGTCGCACGACGTGTGGCGATGGCCTCGAAGACGACTGTCGAATCCGCCATCGCGGCGGCAGAAAAAGCCTTTCCTGCTTGGCGCGATACGCCACCACTCAAGCGCGCCCGGGTGCTGTTCAAGTTCAAGGAATTGCTTGAGAAAAACACTGACCGCATCGTCCATGCGATTACCGAAGAGCACGGCAAAGTTTGGGATGATGCGCTGGGCGAATTGCAGCGCGGAATTGAAGTGGTCGAGTACGCATGTGGCGCACCGGATTTGCTCAAAGGCGAACACAGCCGCGATGTCGGGCCGGAGATAGATTCCTGGTCGGAGATGCGCCCGCTGGGTGTGGTGGCCGGCATCACGCCGTTCAACTTTCCGGCGATGGTGCCGATGTGGATGTTTCCTTTGGCCATCGTTTGC
>JANYAW010000419.1 GCA_025361105.1 Rhodocyclaceae bacterium
GGCAAGGATCACGGCTTCATGCCTATCGTGGTTGACGTCGTTTCGGAAGCCAAATACACGGAATGGGTCGCTGCCCAACAAAAGGAAATGGCTTCCGCCGCAGACGATCCGAACAAGGTATTTACCCTGGATGAACTGGTGAAACGTGGCGAGAAAGTTTACATGACCAATTGCGCAGGTTGCCATCAACCGACCGGTAAAGGTTTGCCACCCGCGTTTCCTGCGCTTGATGGTTCGGCAATTGTCAAAGGCCCGAAAGAGAAGCACCTCGCTACTGTCCTAAATGGGAGGTCTGGCACGGCGATGGCGGCATTCGGTGCCCAGCTAAGCGACGCAGACATAGCCTCAGTAGTAGCCTACGAACGCAACGCCTGGAGCAATAAGCTGAACGACGTTATTCAACCGGCCGAAGTCAAAGCGCTTCGCGGCAAATAATTTGTTGAGCAACGACGAACCTGACGCAATACGTAACGAGGAGTATCTGAATATGCAAGCAAGCCACGATACACACGATCATGCTCACGGCGACCATGGCGATCACGCCCATCATGGCCGTGCGCCTGGCCTCATGGGTTGGTTTATGACCACCAACCACAAAGACATCGGTACCATGTATTTGTGGTTCAGCTTTGTCATGTTTTTGGTCGGCGGTGCGATGTCGCTGGTGATTCGTGGCGAACTGTTTTCGCCCGGATTGCAATTTGTGTCGCCAGAGTTCTACAACCAAATGCTTACCTTGCATGCGCTCATCATGGTATTCGGCGCAATCATGCCGGCCTTCGTTGGCTTCGCCAATTGGATGATTCCAATGATGATCGGTGCGCCCGACATGGCGTTTGCACGGATGAACAACTGGAGCTTTTGGTTGCTCCCGCCCGCTGCGATTTTGCTCACTGGGTCGTTGTTGGTGCCAGGCGGCGCAGCCGGAACGGGGTGGACGCTTTACCCGCCGCTATCAGTCCAAATGGGCATAGGTATGGACATGGCGATTTTCGCCGTGCACATTTTGGGTATGTCATCGATCATGGGTTCAATCAATATCATCACCACTATCTTGAACATGCGCGCACCGGGTATGACGCTGATGCGGATGCCGATGTTCTGCTGGACGTGGCTGGTCACGGCGTTTTTGCTGATTGCCTCAATGCCGATTTTGGCTGGTGCAGTTACCATGTTGCTGACGGATCGCCATTTCGGTACCAGCTTCTTTAACGCCGCTGGTGGTGGCGACCCAGTACTGTTTCAGCACATCTTCTGGTTCTTCGGTCACCCCGAGGTGTACATTATTGCGCTTCCTGCATTTGGTGTGGTCTCGCACGTAATCCCGGCGTTCTCGCGAAAACATTTGTTCGGCTACACCTCGATGGTTTATGCGATTGCCGCCATCGGATTGATTTCATTCTTTGTCTGGGCGCACCACATGTATGTGACTGGCATCCCACTGACTGGCCAACTGTATTTCATGTATGCCACACTGTTGATTGCTGTACCGACGGGTGTCAAAGTTTTCAACTGGATTACAACAATGTGGCGCGGCGAATTGACTTTTGAAACGCCGATGCTATTTGCGCTCGGCTTCCTGTTCCTATTTACCGTTGGCGGCTTGACCGGTTTGGTATTGGCAATCACGGCGGTTGATATTCAGTTGCAAGACACTTATTACGTAGTCGCGCATTTCCATTATGTGATGGTGGCCGGTGCTCTGTTCTCGGCTTACGCCGGCGCCTATTTTTGGCTGCCGAAATGGACTGGACGTATGTATGACGAAGCGCTCGGTAAAGTACACTTCTGGACTTCAATCGTGTTTTTCAACGTGGCGTTTTTCCCGCAACATTTCCTCGGCTTGGCTGGTATGCCCCGTCGGATTCCCGACTACGCGACGCAATTTACCGATTTCAATATGGTATCGTCCATCGGCGCGTTTGGTTTCGGCTTCAGCCAATTGATTTTCCTGTGGGTTGTTTTGAAAAACATCAAAGGCGGCGAAGTTGCCTTGGCCAAACCATGGGACGGTGCAACCGGCTTGGAGTGGACGCTACCTTCGCCAGCGCCGTATCACACCTTTGAAGATCCTCCAGTGGTTACGGAAGAGCATTTGGCGGCCGCACATTAATGAACACAAATGCTGTGGAGAACGCTAACGGCGTCGACACGCAACGCCGGAACAATCGACGCGTTGGGATAGCTCTCGCGCTGTTTGCGTGCGCTGTTTTCATCACGGTAATTTTCCGCCAGTGGGCCAGTGGTGGCGTTTAGATGCCAACGGTGATGACAGCAATTCCCGCAAACAACTATCGTATCGCCAGTGGGCTAAGCCTAGTAGCGATTGCTAGTTTTCTGTTCGCATTCGTACAACCGCCGCTGTATCGCGCGTTTTGCGAATGGACGGGAATTTATGATGTGCAAAAAGCCGATGAATTCCGTGGGTCGTTGATTGCGGGTCGTCCCATCACCATGGAGTTCGATGCCAACACGCATGGAACTGGGTTACGTTTTACGGCGCTGCAAACATCGATGGCGATGCACACTGGCGAACTCGTGCAAGTCAATTTTCGCGTGGAAAATTTGACTAACAGTACGGTCACTGGTCAGGCAGTACCAAGCTATGGCCCCAAACACGCCGCGAATTTTGTCAAGAAGCTCGATTGTTTTTGTTTCCGTCAACAAGTATTCGCGCCAGGCGAAGTACGTGTAATGCCAGTAGTATTCGCGCTGGATCGCAATCTGCCGGAAGACATTGGTACTGTCACTTTGTCCTACACTTTTTTTGAAGTCCCCGGTGGTATTGGCAGCAATAGTGGCAATAGCGTTGGCACAAACGCACCGGCTGCCACTGGCTCAACCGCGACCGGTTCCGGCATCTAAGAAAGTCCACGCGTGGAAACCACACCCAAACCGCAAACCGCATCTGGCCTATGGCGCGTGATACGAACAGTTGGCTCGGGGATGGTTGGCCTTCGTGGGCGTGCCGCTCATGCTCAGGACGCGCCATCCCTTTCGCCAATACATCTCATCGTTACCGCCGTTGTGTTTATGCTGATATTCGTCGCTACCATGGTCACCATTGCGACCTTGGTTGTGGGCAAATGAACGCACTTCGGTCGCAAAATTAACAGACATTTGTTGAAAATATTTTTAAGGAGCCAAGCATGAGCAACCCATCCGCCTCGCGTTATTTCATTCCACAACCTTCGCACTGGCCCATGGTCGGATCGCTTGCGTTGCTGCTAATGGCAAGTGGCGCAGTGCTGACAATGAACTCGATTGCCAATGGCGGATACGTGTTGTTGGCAGGCGTTGCGGTTTTGTTCTACATGCTGTTTGGCTGGTTTGGCCGCGTGATTGATGAGTCCGAAGGCGGCAAATACAACCTTCAAGTCGATCAATCCTTCCGTTGGTCAATGGGCTGGTTCATTTTTTCCGAAGTGATGTTTTTCGCGGCATTCTTCGGCTCGCTGTTTTACATCCGTGTGCTCTCGGTGCCGGAACTCGCCAGTTCGGCGCAACAGATCTATAGCACCTTTGCTGGATACGTTGGAACTTGGCCAACTGCAGGTCCAGTTGCCGAGGCCGCAAAAACCGAATTCCACGCCATGCACGCCACTGGCATTCCGCTGCTAAACACGATATTGCTGCTCAGCTCCGGCGCAACGCTGACTTGGGCGCATTGGGGCATGCTGGCCGGCAACCGCAAGCAGTTGGTGTTCGGCCTGTTCCTTACCATCGCTTTGGGTCTGACCTTTATCGGATTTCAAGCCTACGAATATTCTGACGCTTATGCGCACGGTCTGAAATTGACGACTGGCGTGTACGGCTCTACGTTTTTTATGCTGACCGGTTTTCACGGCTTTCACGTCACCTTGGGCGCGACAATGCTGATCGTGATTTGGTTGCGCAGTATGAAAGGTCACTTCACCGCCGAACGTCATTTTGCCTTTGAAGCGGTGGCTTGGTACTGGCACTTTGTTGACGTCGTTTGGTTGGGGCTTTTCGTCGTCGTCTATTGGTTGTAATACATGCAAGGGCAGGCGATGAGCCAACAGCCTGCCCTTGCATGATTGATATTTAACGCGTGTGGCCGGTGAACGAGCCAGTCCCTCACCAGCACCAAAGGCGATTTCAGCAGATCAACGCAATCAGAGTTTGCCGTTAATCCAACCCAATTGATTACCAATCACCAGCAGCAACACCACGGCAACCGATAGTCCAACTCGTAGCGTTAAGGCGCGCACGCCGCGTTCCCGTTCACGCCCTTGGTCGCGAAAGATAAACACCAACGCACGACCCATGTTGAACACAATCGCCAGCAACAGCACAATCACAATCACGCGCATCAAAATCGTTCTCCCCTACCGCATCATCATGTCGCGCAGTCTAATTGATTCCATCATGAATCCCCCGCATCTCGAAAACGCACAACGCAGTTATTGGCGACTCGCAATAATTTTGCTTGCCGTGTCGGCTTGTCTTGGCATGAGCGCATTCCAAGTCTACCGTGCCAGCGTCAAGGCCGAACGCTACGAACAAATGCTCGCCGCCCAAACCGCCGCGCCGATTTCAGACCGTGCGCATAAGCGTCAGAATATTCGTAGGCTTGAAATCCGATAAAGGTCAGACCCAAAGCGATGGTAAG
>JANYAW010000001.1 GCA_025361105.1 Rhodocyclaceae bacterium
TTGAGCAATGCAAGCGGGTCAAGGTCTCGCACAAAATCGCCTGGGGATGGATTTACGGGAACCTGTTTGGCATATTGACGGAAGTTGGTGAGCTCGATGAAGCCACGACTATTGGGTCGTTGGTGATGGCTTTTGGGCGTGAAGCCAATTGCGTGAGAATTCACATGGATCACTTTGCGCTGCATTTGGCGAAGACGGGATTGTTGCGAGAAGCGGCATTGGTTCTTGGCTGGATCAACTTTCAACTCTCAAGTACGCACATCACCCGCCAGCCCAACGAAGCGCGCGCAATGAACAGCACGATGCTTCTGTTGCGTGAAAAATTGTCGCCGCAAACCTTGGCGCAACTTTGTACCGAAGGAGCGCAACTTAGCGAGACGGAAGCTTGCAATCTGGCACTGCCTTAGCGCCACACGATTTCAATGATGTGGTGTCAGCCTATCCACTAACGGCGTGTCACCAGCACCAACTCTGGTGCCAACCTGAATCAACATTTCATTGCCGCCGTTCGTGCCCAACATTCCTTCGTTCGTCGCAAACCGTTTGAGGCAGATAGCTTGTCTGGCCAATCTATAGCCTCATTGATTAACCAACCGATCAAGTGATGTATAGGAGCATGACAATGAAAAATCTTGTTGTAGTGATCGTATTGGCGTTTTCGCTCTGTGCATCTGCCCAAACCACCTTTCATGGCAACAATGCGCGCGATGGAGTCTACAGTTCTCAAGGCCCGACTGAACTGACTGGCGTCAAGTGACGTTTCAAGACTGGCGGACCGATAGTAGGATCCCCGGTCGTTTTCAATAATGTGATCTACACGACCAGTCTTGACACTCATGTCTATGCAATCAATCAGGACACCGGCAAGGAAATATGGCGATTCAAATCCGCAATGCCGATCGCATCTACTCCGGCGATTGCCGACGACAAGTTGTATTTCGTCTCCTCAACAGGCGCCTTGGCGGCGCTTGATCTGGCAACCGGCAATCCCAAATGGGTGTTCGTTGCGGACTATGAACGCCGCTTCGAGGCAAAAAATCTTCATGGCTACGCGCCTAAACAGCAGACCATTCCGGATGCATGGGATGTCTACACCTCCTCACCCGCTGTCGCCAATGGCAAAGTGTACTTCGGCAGTGGCGACGGCGGCATCTATGCCGTCGACACAAGCACCGGATTGTTGCAATGGAAATTTCAAACCGGCGATGTGGTCCACGGCTCACCTGCGGTGGTAGGCGGTGTCGTTTATATCGGAGGCTATGACAGCCGTCTGTACGCACTGGATGCGCAGACCGGTTTATTGAAGTGGGTTTTCCAGGCAGGTGTCGACCCGGCGGCGCACAACCAGGTCGGATTTCAAGCGTCTCCAGCGGTGGTTGATGGCGTTGTATATATCGGCTGCCGCGATGCCCACATATATGCCATCGATGCATCCACGGGTAAGGAGATATGGGATTACCCGACCAGCAAGTCATGGGTCAACACCACACCCGCGGTACGTGATGGTGTGGTTTATGCAGCAACATCGGATAGCTCGCGGTTGATGGCGCTCGACGCCAAGACCGGTAGCTTGCGATTCAATTTTGATGCCAAAGCCTATGTCTTTTCATCACCCGCGCTCGCCGGCAAGACAGCTTATTTCGGCAGTCACAACGGCAAGCTCTATGCTATTGATTCAGCAACGGGCGCGCTCCGCTGGTCGTTTCAAACTGACGCCAGCAAGGCAGACCCGATGAAGTTACTGAATCCAGATGGCACTTTTAACAAGGATTCGTTCAGCCCGGTATTCGGAGATTTTCAGGATATGTATATCGGCTTTTTTCGATTCACTACCATTGGTGCCATTTTTTCTTCGCCGGTGGTCGACCATGGTGTGATCTATGTTGGCAGCACTGACGGAAATCTCTATGCCTTGCACTAGGGAGCATTGATTCATGCGGGCAATTTTCATCACCACTATGGCGCTATGTCTGCTCAACGCCGCACCGACGTTCGCGCAGAAAAATGCTGGCAGCTATGGCTTGGCAGCAGTCACCGATGCCTCACGCTGGACGCTGATCAACGTCGATGCTGAATCAGTAATTGTCGACGGCAGGACGGCAGTGCATTTGGTTTCTCATGCGGATTCGGCCAACGGCATCGTCGGCCTGGCATTGCCTTACGACAAGCAGTTCAAGACCGGCGTTATCGATGTCGACCTGAAAGGTAAGAGTATTCGAGGTAACAGCTTTCTTGGTATTGCCTTTAATCTCGTCGATGAAAAAAAATTTGAGGCGGTCTATTTTCGACCGTTCAATTTCAACGCTGACTTGCCCTTCCGCGACCGTGGCGTCCAGTACATTTCCTGGCCGGGCAATTCGTGGGAACATCTGCGCAAGACGTTTCCGAACACCTTTGAGAATCGCGTGTCAAATGTACCGAATGCCGATGACTGGTTTCACGCAAGAATCGCAATCACCGAGACTCAGGTAAGCGTCTTCGTCAACAACGCAACCGAGCCGAGTCTGGTCGTTAAGCGACTGGTGGCAGGCGATGTGCCAAGTCGCTTCGGGCTATTTGTTGATACCTCGGACGGGTTTTATGCCAACCTGCGCGTCACGCATATGCCATAGGATGCTGACGGGATAATCAAAGCGACCGGACTCGAACTTGATCTGAACAGAAGTTAAGCGCTCGCCAGTTGGTGCTGGTAATACGCCGTTGAAACTAGCGATAAATCGAGTTCGACCCTCTAATTATGTGACACGCCAGCCTTCGCCGAGTAGAGGCACCGTCGCACAGGCTGGGCCGCCCTTTGATCC
>JANYAW010000019.1 GCA_025361105.1 Rhodocyclaceae bacterium
CCAAAAACTGGATTGATACAGCCCGGCAGTCGCGTGGTGTACCGGCTGCATGTGGCTGGCGAGCGCGCCGATGTGGTGGCATTTGAAACCTGGGCGACCGAGCAAATTGGGCGTGGCGAGAAAATCGAAAGCCTGGATAACGCACGCCCGGAAGTTCGCTCGATGATAGAGCGCGCGCAGCGCTTCTTGCGCTTGGCCGCCTTGCTGGCGGTGGTGCTGGCGGGTGTCGCGGTGGCGCTGGCCGCCGAGCGTTATTTGCAACGCCATCTCGATGGTTGCGCGGTGATGCGTTGCATGGGCGCGAGCGAAGCGCAGTTGTTGGCGATTCATGGTGGTGAATTCATGTTGTTCGGCTTGCTGGCGACTTTGGTTGGCGGCGCTTTGGGTTTTGCGGTGCAGGAATTGATGCTTGCAATGTTGGCTGGCTTGCTGTTTCCGCATCTACCTGCGCCGTCGATGCTGCCTTGGCTGCACGGCTTGTTGGTCGGCCTGGTGCTGGTGGCTGGCTTTGCGCTGCCGCCTTTGATGCAATTGAAATCGGTGCCGACCATACGTGTGTTGCGTCGTGAATATGATGAAACTTCAGCCTCATCGTTTGCGGCTTACGCAACAGGTGCACTCGCCTTGTCCGGGCTAATGATCTGGATCGCCGGTGAATGGCGACTCGGGCTGGTGGTCATCGGCGGTTTTGCAACGGCGCTCGGCGTCTATGCGCTGGCGGCGCAAGGACTGCTGCTCGCCGTCAGCCTGTTGCGGCCTGCGGGTGGCGGCTACGGTTGGCGTCATGGTCTGGCCAATTTGCGGCGTCACCATCGCGCCACCTTGATACAGTGCGCGGCGCTCGGACTGGGACTGACAGCATTGCTATTGCTCACCGTAGCGCGTGGCGATTTACTCGACAACTGGCGCAACAAATCTCCGGCCGATGGACCGAATCGATTTGTCATCAACATTCAAGCTGATCAACGTGCACCCATACGTGAATTTTTTCGCACCCATCATTTGGCCGAACCGCTTTTGGAGCCGATGGTGCGTGGGCGATTGGTCGCGGTGAATGGAAAATCCGTCGGCCCTGAATCATTTGCCGACGAGCGCGCTCAACGTCTGGTTGATCGCGAATTCAATTTGTCGTGGAGTGATCAATTGCCGAGTGGAAATACCGTCACTGGCGGGGTATTCCATGGTGACAAGCGCGGCACGGAACTTTCGGTCGAACAAGGCTTGGCCGAAACTTTGAGCTTGAAACTGGGCGACAAACTCGCCTATCAAATTGCCGGTCAGCGTTTTGACGGTGTGGTCACCAGTCTGAGAAAACTCGATTGGGATTCAATGCGAGTAAATTTCTTTGTGCTGGCGGCAGTGGGTGAATTAGAAAAATTCCCTGCCAGTTACATCACCAGTTTTCATCTGCCCCATGAACAAAGGGCACTGGCGGTCGACTTGGTGCGCGCGTTTCCAAATTTGACCCTGGTCGATGTCGCGGCGCTGGTCGCGCAGGCGCAAGCCACGCTGGATCAAATCTCGCAAGCCGTGCAACTGGTGTTTGGTTTCGCCGTGCTGGCCGGGATTGCTGTGCTGTACGCGGCCTTGCAGGCCAGTGGTGACGAACGTCGCCATGAACTTGCGGTGTTACGTGCGCTCGGCGCGCAACAACGCCAACTTAGCCGTGCCATGTTTGCCGAATTCGCAACTCTGGGTGCCTTGGCTGGATTGCTCGCCGGTGTCGGTGCCAGCCTGATCGGCTGGAGTTTGGCGCGTTTCGTGTTTCGCCTCGACTACCTGCCAAATCCTTCTTTGTGGTTCATCGGCATGGCGGTCGGCATCGTGCTGGTCAGCATCGCTGGCTGGCTTGGTGCGGCAGGAATACTGCGTCAACCAGCGCTACCGACTTTGCGCGCCGCGAGTTGATTTGACGGCTTGTTTCAAAGGATCAACGCTGTCAAGTTTATTGACAGCCTGTATCCGTTCGATTACTGTGCAGGAATGTATGTAGTCAAACGCACTGACGAGTTTTCTGACTGGCTCGACGGTCTCAAAGACCGGATTACGCGCCAACGGCTCAATGTTCGACTGCGCAAGGCAATGCTGGGTACGCTTGGGGATGTAAAGCCGGTCGGCGGTGGCGTGATGGAGATGCGCGAACATTTTGGGCCGGGCTGGCGTATGTATTACCTTAAGCGTGGCTCCGTGTTGATCGTAATGCTGGGTGGAGGCGCCAAGTCCACACAATCCGCCGATGTTGCCATGGCCGTGAAGCTCGCGGCGATACTAGAGGAATAAATCATGACCAAGAAAATCCGTATAAGCGATCTGCCCGATTTCGATCCCACCGAATACTTGAAAGAAGAGGTTGATATCGCCGCCTATCTGACCGCCGTTCTGGAAAGCAATGACTCAGCCTTGCTGGCAGCTGCTCTGGGTGACATAGCGCGCGCACGCGGAATGAGCGACATCGCTCGTGCGTCAGGTATCACGCGTGAAGCGCTTTACAAGGCACTACGGCCAGACGCACAGCCGCGTTTCGATACGATCAGTCGCGTCTGCACTGCGCTGGGTGTAAAGCTCGTGGCACAGGCAGCTCATGCCTAAGCAAGATTGGACGGCGTGTCATCAGCACCAAGTAGCGAAATTTGCGCCAAAGCAGCGGCCCGTTTCCTTTTGTTATTCCGCGAGAATATTTACCCGTGTTGCGGTAATCAGTGGCGGGCTGTGCTTTTTCAATGCCCAATCGGCCATTGCGACAGAATCGGTCGCCGTGGCGACAACTGGCTCGCCTGATGACCAGTACATATTGGGGCCTGACTCGCAGCCACAGACGGGTGTGCCGGAGGGACGGTTGGTTGAGTTTACGCTTGCAGATTCGAAAATCTACCGAGGCTACGAACACAAATGGACGCTGTATATTCCTGCCCAGTACGACGGCAAGAAACCTATGGCACTCATGGTTTTCCAAGACGGCTTGCGCAGGTTCGTACAACGTGACGGCCAATGGAGAGTGCCAGTCGTGCTTGACAATATCATCGCCCAGAAAGCTCTACCAGTGATGGCGGCCGTATTTGTCGATCCGGGAAAGCCTATCGACGCGACAAGCAAATTGGATGATCAGCGTTCTTATGAGTACGATACCTTGAGTGACCAGTATTCAAGATTTCTCCTGAGGGAAATCTTGCCGGTAGTTTTCAAACACGTTCGAATTACCCGGAATCCCGATGGGAGAGGAATTGCCGGTCGCAGTAGCGGAGGGATTTGTTCCTTCACTGTTGCATGGCAAAGACCAGATCAATTTCGCAAGGTCTTCTCCGCCAACGGCAGCTTTGTCAATATCCGCGGCGGTGGCGCCTATCCAGAAATCATACGGCAAGCATCAAGACGGCCGGTTCGCGTATTTTTGCAAGACGGAATCATGGACCAGCTCGATGGGTCTTTCGAGGGACTGAGTTGGCCAGAAGGTAATCGACAAATGGCGGCGGCTTTGGCAATGAAGGGTTACGACTATCAATTAGTCATGGGTGAAGGAACGCATAGCAGCCGTCACGGTGCAGCCCTTTTTCCGGACGCTATGCGCTGGTTGTGGCGCGACTATCGGGCAAAGTAAGAGCGATCAGTTCATTGCAAGCTCATTGACACACCCTGCAAGACTACATGGCGGGTGGTTTGTGCAAAGCTGATACCCCATGTCTGCACCAACTAGCGAATCAGACCTTACTCGCCGCTTTACAATTGCGGCCAGTACAAATTATTCAGGTAGCTCAACATGTCAGCGTATTACGTGGTCACCGGGGCTTGCGGATTTGTCGGCTCCAACATCGTCAAGGCGCTCAATGCGCGAGGTGTGGACAACATCATCGCGGTTGATAACTTGAGTAAACCTGACAAGTTTCGCAATTTGACCGATTGCGATATTGCCGACTACATCGACAAGCAGGATTTCCTTTCGGTAGTTCAAGACGGCCAACTTGATGGCGCGTTGGCGGCGATATTCCATGAAGGTGCCTGCTCGGACACCATGGAAACCGACGGCAAATACATGATGGCGAACAACTATCGCTATTCCATGGAATTGCTCGATTATTGTCTCGAACAGGACGTGGCATTTTTGTACGCCTCATCAGCGTCGGTGTATGGCGGTGGCGGCGTGTTCCGCGAGGAGCGCGAATTTGAAGCGCCGCTGAATATTTACGGCTATTCAAAATTTCTCTTTGATCAAGTCGTGCGTCGCCGCGTGTTGAACGACACCAGCAGTCATTCGCAAGTCACGGGCTTTCGCTATTTCAATGTCTATGGCCCGCGTGAGCAGCACAAGGGCCGCATGGCTTCGGTGGCCTTCCATCATTTCAATCAATATCGCGCCGACGGGAAAGTGAAACTCTTTGCCGGCGCCGATGGCTATGACAATGGCGAACAACGGCGCGATTTTGTGTTCGTCGATGATGTGGTTAATACCAATCTGGCGTTTCTGGAAAGCGGCGAGTCCGGAATATTCAATTTGGGCACTGGCCGCGCGCAGAGTTTTAATGAACTGGCCGTCGCGACCGTCAATGCCTGTCGTGCGCTGGATGGCAAACCGGCGCAGACATTGGCCGAATTGGTCAGCGCCGGCAGTATTGAATACATCGCCTTTCCCGATGCGCTGAAAGGTAAATATCAAAGCTTCACCCAGGCTGATTTGAGCAAGCTGCGCGGCGCCGGATACACCAATGAATTCGCCACAGTGGAGCAGGGCGTGACGGCCTATGTCAAATGGCTGGCGAAATGAAGTTCCCTTCGCTGCAAGACTACGTTGGCAATACGCCGTTGGTGCAATTGCAACGCATCCCCGGTGCCGAGAATGCGCGGCGCAACAACGTGATCCTGGCCAAGCTCGAAGGCAACAACCCGGCCGGCTCGGTCAAGGACAGGCCGGCGCTATCGATGGTGCGGCGAGCGGAAGAGCGCGGCAGGATCAAGCCCGGCGATACCTTGATCGAGGCAACCTCGGGCAATACGGGAATTGCGCTGGCGATGGCAGCAGCGATGCGCGGCTTCCGGATGATTTTGATCATGCCGGAAAACCAGAGTGTCGAGCGTTGCCAGACCATGAAGGCCTTTGGCGCCGAACTCATCCTGACACCCAAGGCCGGTGGCATGGAAGCGGCGCGCGATTTGGCCGTGCAGATGGCTGCCGAAGGCAAGGGCGTGATGCTGGATCAATTTGGCAATCCCGACAATCCGCTGGCGCATTACGAAGGCACCGGGCCGGAAATCTGGCGCGACACGCAAGGGACGATCACCCATTTCGTTTCCAGCATGGGCACCACCGGCACCATCATGGGCTGCTCGCGTTACTTCAAAGAAGTTAATCCGGCGATTCACATCATTGGTTGCCAACCCGAGGAAGGCTCACAAATTCCCGGCATTCGCAAATGGGCGGAAGCCTATTTGCCGAAAATTTATGACGGCTCGCGGGTCGATCAAATCGAATATGTCGGCCAATCCGACGCAGAAGAAATGACCCGCCGACTGGCCAGTGAAGAAGGTATCTTCGCCGGAATTTCATCAGGTGGCGGGGTCTGCGTTGCGCTACGCATCGCTGAGCAGGTCGAAAATGCGGTGATCGTCAGCATCATCTGCGACCGCGGCGACCGCTATCTGACGACTGGGGTTTTTCCTGCCTGAGGCTTGTTTGACGGCGTGTTGCCAGCACCAAGTGGCGGGCGGGTGATGATCCGATTGTCAAGTTTAATGTCAAAACGCTCTGGGATAATTGGGCTGACGAGCAGAGCGGGTTAGTCACTTCCACAACTGGCTGATTTCGCATATCAATTCATGCGGACTTACACAGTGAGTTTTCATTAAAATTGCACTATGTTGCAATAATATATAAGTATTTATTGTTCTATACTGCAATTTAATGTATGCTTAACTTGCTCTATAGTGCAATTATATGAAATCAAACTTTACTGAACTCAAGCTTCGCCAACTGGATACCAGTCTCGATCAATGGCAGAAAGCAGATTTGCCATCGCGTCCGCCGTCTGGCTGGATCAAGGCCATACGCGAGGGTTTGGGCATGGCCGCCAGCCACCTTGCGGTGCGTCTGGGTGTCAAACCATCGACCGTCACCCGAATGGAAGGTTCCGAAGCCGACGACACGATCAGCCTGGGGACCTTGCGCCGTGCGGCCGAGGCATTGGGTTGCGAGTTGCAATACGCATTGGTGCCTAAGCAAAACCTGGCCGGCGCGTTGGAAAATCGTGCCATGACGGTGGCCAGGCAGCAGATGGCGGCGATCAGCCACACAATGGCTCTGGAGGCACAATCGACTTCGCGCGAATCGTTCGAAGCCCAAACTCGCGCGCTGGCCGAGAACCTGCTGAAAGGGTCGCGTCGCTCACTGTGGCGGCAAAAATCGTCTCCCTGAACATGCAACTTGACTACCCACCCGGCGCTACCCCGCTTGATGCCGACGAACTGGCGAGTCTTATCCCGAGCCATCTCACCACACAAGGCCAACTGAACGAGTGGGAGCAACTCAACATTTTGCATGGCGAAGCCTGGGCGCAGCGACAGCGCAAAGACCTGCTCACGGAAGCTTTCGTTCGACAATTGCACCGGCAGATGTTCGGTGAAACCTGGAAATGGGCTGGCGAATTTCGCAAATCAGACAAGAACATTGGCGTCGATTGGTTCAATATCGGGACTGAACTCAAGAAACTGCTGGATGACGCGCGCTATCAAGCAGACCACGGTACTTTCGCAGCGGACGAGATTGCCGTTCGCTTCCATCATCGCCTGGTCGCCGTCCACCCGTTTCCCAATGGTAATGGCCGCCATGCGCGTCTGATGGCGGACTTGCTTGTCGAACGCTTAGGCAGGCCGCGCTTTAGTTGGGGCTGCCAAAGTCTTGCAGATCTCAGTGTTACCCGAAAGCGCTATATCGCTGCCTTGCAAACCGCCGACAGGCGCGACATTGCACCTTTGCTGGCTTTCGCGCGTAGCTAGCGTGGTGCTACGCATCGCCGAGCAGGTCGAGAACGCGGTGATTGTCAGCATTATCTGCGATCGTGGCGATCGTTATCTGACGACGGAGGTTTTTCAGGCGTAAGGATTGTTTGACAGCGTGTCGCCAGCACCAACTGGTGCGATTTTGATGCGACATTAAAAACTGGAATCTGAAAAGCAAAAACGCGAATTCGTCGCGTTTTTTTACGTCGAAATTTTTGCGAAAAATGAGTTTTTCTACAGCTTCAACGTGGAGGTCACCGGCGCTGCGCGGCTTTATCGCGCAGCGATCCGGTGGATCGCAGGGTTAGGCGTCGTATTGAACTCCGCAATGAATTGAGTCTTCTTGCGACCGATGTTGCCAATGTCTGGATGGTTGTAGAACTTGCCGCTGCCGATTAACCAGAAGACTTTGTCAACGTCGTAGGGCGAGACTTCTGCGGCCTCTGCGACCTGGGCGATGACCTTTTGAACTTGGTAGGGACTGGCCTTTGCAGGACATAACCCAATAC
>JANYAW010000032.1 GCA_025361105.1 Rhodocyclaceae bacterium
GATCGAGGGTGTTGTCGTTGGTAATGCCACCGGAGGCAATCGTTGTTATGTTGCCGGCTGGTGTGCCGCCGGTGTTGGTGCCGATGGTGGCACTCATGGCGACCGCTGGGACAATGGTATCGACCGTTGCCGTCTGCGCGCCGGTGGTGGTTAAATTGCCGACCACATCGACTGCGACCGCAGTGAAGGAGTGCATGCCTTCGCTCAACGTGCCGGTGGTCAAACTCCAGGTACCTGCGCCCAATGTGGCAGCACCCAGATCGGTGGCACCATCAAAAATATGCAGGCTGGTCAGATTGGTTTCAGTGTAAATGCCGGCCAGCGCGAGGGTCGCGTCGTTGGTATAGCCCGCGTTGGCGACGGTGCCGAGGACTGGCGCGACGTTGTCGGTTACCGAGCTAATGGCGACCACAGGTGCGACGGTATCGACGGTGATAGAAGTCGATGCCGACGATGCGCCGATGTTGCCGACCGCATCGGTGATGAAGGCTTTGGCGTTAAAGGTGCCGTCGCCTTGCGTGGCGATGGTCGCGCTGGGTACCAGCACGGTGACCACGGTTGGCGCTGCGATGTCGCCTGCCGTCAAGGTGTAATTCACCGTCTGCGCGCCCCACACGACCGACAACGTGTCGCCGGCAACTGCGCCGGTGCCGGTGATATTGACGACGGCATTGGTGCCACCGCCCGATGCTGCTTCAGCGATATTGATGCCGCCGCCAGCATTTTCAGCCACGCTGGGAGCAGCGGGAGCCGTCGGCACAATGGTATCGACGTTCACCGGAGTAGATGCGGAATAGGTGCCTTGATTACCAACGGCATCGGTAATCAGTGCTTTGACATTGACTGCGCCTTGCGTAGCAGTAATCGTGGCGGTTGGCACCAGCACGGTTGCGAAGGTATTGGTGATGTCGGCCGCCAACAGCGTGTAGTTGATTAGCGTGCCGCCCCAATTCACGGTGACGACATCGCCCGCAAGCGCGCCTGTAGCGCCCCCAATCGGGAGATTGACGACAACATCGGTGCCAGCGGCAGATGCTGCCTCGACCGCATTGATGCCGCCGCCGGCATTTTCTGCTACGCCCGGTGCGGCGGTTGGTGTGGCTGGTGCGGTGGTATCTGTAGTGGCGGTGATAGCGCTGCTGGTGGTGACGTGGCCTACTGTATCGGTGGCTTTGGCGGTGAGGGTATGCAGGCCATCGGTCAGTGCGGTGGTGGTAAATGTCCAGGTTCCGGCACCGAGTGTTGCCGCGCCGAGGTCGGTGGCACCATCAAAAATGTGAATGCTGGCCAGATTGGTTTCAGTGAAGGTACCCGACAGATCCAAAGTGGCATCTTTGGTTGCGCCACCGGAAGTGATGCTAACGGCCAGACCAGTGTTGGTGCCGATAGTGCTGCTAACGGCAACGACAGGAGCAACGGTGTCTATCTTCGCGGTGTAGGTGTTGGAAGTCGTGACGTTCAGCGCCGTGTCGGTGGCCTTCACAGTAAAGCTATGTAGGCCATCGGCCAGTGCCAATGTGGTGAAGCTCCAAGTACTTGCGCCTAAAGCCGCAGCACCGAGGTCGGTGGCACCATCAAACACGTGGATGTTGCCCATGTTGGCTTCAGTAAAGGTGCCTGACAAGCCCAGCGTGTTGTCACTGGTGCTACCACCGCTGGCGATGGTCGCCGCGAGGATACCGGTGTTGGTCGCGATGGTGCTGGTGATGGCGTCGACCGGTACCGTGGTGTCGATGATGACTGACTGATTGATGGTCGTCGAACCGGTTAGCACCGCATTGGTGAGTTGGGCGTTTTGGATGGTGTCGCCGTTGAGCACCAAGCCGACCGCCGTGGTGAGGCCGTTGTAATCGTCGTGACCGTTTATCGTGTAGTAGTAATAAACCAGGTCCTGATTGGTGAGACCGGCAGCGGGGTAGGTGGTATTTGAAAAAGCGGCGTGTACGTTGTATCCCGCATCGGGGGTGACGATGTCAAAGTTGTAATAACTATTGGTTCCAACGTGGGTAACCGCCTGATCGAAATGAACCACGATCAGGACCAGATCATTGCCCTGACTCGCTGCGCCAACCGGTGTGGTGGTCGGGCTTGAACCGCCACCGAAAACGCTTTGGAAGCCGTTGACAAACTTGACCGAAGTCACTAGCGGAGCCGGTGGGCTGATCGCCACCGTGTCTTGATCAAACAACGCGCCATCGCTGGTGTTGACTGTCAGGGTATCCACGCCCGTGCCGGCGTAATTGAGACTGGCCAAGGCGGTGTTGATCACCGCCGCAGTGCCGTGCAGCACCACTGAAGCGGTGCCCGAACCAGTAGCCGTCGCCGCGCCGCCGTTGCCGCCGGCCAAGGTCAAGGTGCCGTTGGTGACGGTTAAGGTGGTGGTCAAAGTGCTGAAAGCGGGCGCCGTGTCCGGGTCCGCGACCGTGATGGCGTTAGCATTGCCCGCGCTGAAAACCACATGGCCGGCAGTTTCAGCCTGGGTGGTCATCGGAACCGTGTTGACCGGTGTCTCGTTAACATCGGTGACATTGAAAGTGATTGCTTGGGCAACGGTCTTATGACCATTCGCTGCGGGGTTGTTGTCGTTTGCAGTGATGGTGAAATTGTATTGATTTACGACGGCACCGGCACCCATGGCACCGGCTTCGAAGTTGTTCGTACCGTTGAAGGTGAGATTGCCTGCGGCATCAACTGAGAACAAAGCGGCATCTGCGCCACTGAGCGAGTAGGTGATGGCGGCTGTATCACCGGCATCTGCGTCGGTTGCCGGGGAAGCACCTGCCGTATTGGCGGCGGAATTTTCTGCGAAATTGAGGGTGCGTACGGTCGTGCCGAAGGTGAACACCGGCGCATTTTGATCGTTGGCAGCAACGTTAACCGTAACCGTGAGTGAGTTGGCCGAGACGATGTCGTTGGCGCTAGGCGCAGCAGGCGTGCCCCAAATGCCGTCGACGTTGTCGATGGCTTTGATATCGAAGGCGCTGATGGTGGCACCCGAGGCGCCGGCTGAAGGCAACCAATACAGCTTGCCGTCCGAGCCGCTGATCTTGTTACCGTTGTAATACACGCCGGTAATCCGCATGCTGACGATGGCGCCTGAGGTAACGCTGCCATCGGCGACATCGATCGAATTAACGCCGGTGAAATCACCCGTGGTGGAAGCATTTGATGGGTTGCCTGCAGTGCTTGCCCAATCAAGAATTTTGAAATTGGGGGCGAGTACCGAACCGGTATTGACAAACAGATAGCCCGTATTCGGACCCATGATCTGGAAGCCATCGGTGTCGGACGATTCATCGGCCCCATTCACCAAATTGGCGTAGCTAATTCCGAGCGGGCTGATGTAAGCACCAACAACCGCGGTGCCGGTTGCGCCGGTAAAAACCCCCGCGACGGGCACAAAGCCGGTCGTGACGGTAGTGGTAACGCGGTCTTGCAGGGTGCCAGGAATAGCACTTGCAAGCAGGCCACCACTTGCTACACCGGGACCACCACCTGTCGTATTAATTGTCGGCATGACTTACTCTCCTGATCAAAAAAATTAAATTGCGGATACGCTACGGCGTACCCAAAAAAAACCAATAAATCTTTGCATTTCCGACACTTACTTGCTGTTCGTCTCAGAAACGCGACACCCTATATCACCACCGGATCACTACTGTTAATTCAAGCACCTATAGGCATCAACGGTGATTGTGACTAAAACAATAGCGACGATGTTGCAAAAATCTGTATCAAATTCCGACCCACAGCAAACCCGCTGCAGACACTATTGCAGGCACTCTATCACAGTTCATCTAGCCTTTGCACGCGCTTTCAATTCCTTTTCTATCGCTTGCGCGAAATTCATTTTGGGTGGCTAGCATGACCCCGTCCTTGACCACTAAGGAAAGACTAATTAGCTTGAATTCTCGTCATTCCCGCCTGCGCCGGAATGACGACCTGCATTCATCATCAGCGTATTTCAGGAAGCCCGCATCAGTGCAATGATTACGAGGAAAAACACCCGTTTGTTTTCTGTCTATGCGATGCGTGGCTGATGGCGGCGTTAATACAACACTTCTTTTTTTATGCTGATGCAACCCGGGCCGGCCGGCATCAGAAATACTTTGGCGCTGGCACCGCCGTCGAGCACAGCGATGTACTGGCGGATGGGGGTGGATTGCACAAAATGCGGGAAGGCGACTTTGGCGACTTGTTCGCAGGAATCGGTCCAATAGGTGACGGTCTGGTACATCGCGTCGCAGCCAGCGGGTGTGGGCGAATAGCTGGTGTCCACATACGACAGGCCGTTGCTGCCCAGGGTTTCCAGGGTCACCGATGATGGGCGATTGTCGGCATCCACAGGCGCGGCAAATACCATCGCCCCGGTTTGCGCGCCGGTGCTCAAAAAATTGGCGACTTGATCGATGCGCGGCAAGCAACGGCGGATGCCGGATTGCGCCGCGCCTTGCGCCACCGCACCAAGATTGGCCGGCATTGACGGTGTCGCACTGCTACGCACCACAGTGACCGGCGCTTCGGTCGGCGACTGGGTTGCGGCAGGTGCTGCGGGCGTGGGCGCAGTTTTGGTTTTGGCAGCAAGATCGGCGCACAGCACGACCAGCAGAACACCAATAGCGACTGTAAGAGCGCATGATTTCATCGGCGGGAAGTGTAGCAGTGTGTGGGTAATTTGACTTCACTCTTGAAGACGAAGTCAGGGCAATCGCATGAATGCGATTCGGGTTTGCTCCTCCCCTTTCAAGGGGGAGGCTGGGAGGGGGATGG
>JANYAW010000093.1 GCA_025361105.1 Rhodocyclaceae bacterium
CCAGTGATCAAAGGTATGGCGGGGAATCCGGGGATTGCCAGCTAAATGTTGGCGGCGCGATATGTACTGACATTCTTGGCTGCTGCGGTTGTATGAAACGGCGTATTGTCAGCATCAACTGACGCGCCGTTGCAGGAACTCCACCCCATCAAAGTCGCCGCCAACACTTACTACGTTCAAGGCGCGACCGAAATGGCATCGCCCGAGAATCGCAACTTTATTTCCAACGCGGGATTTGTCATCACACCGGAAGGCGTGGTCGTCGTCGATGCGCTCGGCTCCCCGGCGCTCGCCGAGGCGCTGGTCGTCGCGATAAGAAAACTCACGCCGCAGCCGATACGCAAAGTCATCGTCACGCACTACCATGCCGATCACATTTACGGCTTGCAGGTTTTCAAAGCACACAGCGCGCAGATCATCGCGCATGTGCTCGGCAAGCCTTATCTGGTTTCGGATGTTGGCGCGCAACGCCTGGCTTCATCGCGGCAGACTTTGAGTCCGTGGGTAGACGAAGAAACCCATCTGGTCGCCGCCGATGAATGGATAGATCGCGAGACGACATTTACTTTGGGCAAGGTGAGTTTCATCATCAAACCGGTCGGGCCGGCGCATACCGCAGAGGATCTCGCCGTCCTGGTGCCGTCGACGGGTGTCTTGTTTGCCGGCGATTTGGTATTTCAATCGCGCATTCCGTATGTCGGCAATGCCGACAGCAAAGGCTGGATTGCCGCGCTCGCTGCACTCTCAAAAGTGACCCCGAAGATTATCGTGCCCGGCCACGGACCGCACTCGACTGAGGCGATGCGCGAGATAAAGTTCACCAGTGATTATTTAACTTACTTGCGCACCAGCATGACGAAAGCCGCGATAAATCTCGATTCGTTTGATGAAGCCTATGCCGCCACAGACTGGTCGGAATACGAAGGCTTCCCCTTGTTTCGTGCGGCCAATCGTATGAACGCGTATAACGTTTATCTCTCGATACAGCAGGAGTCGCCATGAGCAAAACTTATTTTCGGTGCGCCGCATTTACGCTCATCGGGGGAAGTTTCTTTGTCCTTGGCCACGCACTCGCTACCGATGCAAATCAGGCGGCAGCCTTGCGCGGCCAGGCATTGCATGCGGACAAATGTGCGACCTGCCACGCCGAGAAATCCGGCCTCGGCGATGGCAATGTTTTGTATTTACGCAGCGATCGCAAGGCGGGCAACCTCAAGCAGCTCGAAAGCATGGTCGCGCGCTGCAATAGCGAACTGCGGTTGGATCTCTTCCCCGAAGATGAAGCCGATGTAGTGATTTTCTTGCAGAAGAATTTTTACAAGTTCAAGTGAGCGCGTGTTTTGCCAGTTGGTGCTGGTAACACGCCGTCAAGCATTGCATTGGAGGCATCAATGGCGTTACCAAAAATTCTCGCCATCCTTGGCTTGGTCGGCTGGTCATCCAGTGGTTTGGCGCAGTCTCCCGCACCCGACTATTTCGTCGCCAATTGCTTTAATTGCCATGGCACCAATGGGCGCGTGGGAGGCGGGAACAGCGCGATTCCGCCGCTGGCCGGACTGCGCAAAGCCTACATCGTTGAGCAGATAAATGCCTTCAAGTCGGGAACGCGCCCGGCCACGGTAATGCAGCAACTTGCCAAGGGCTACACCGATGATGAAATTGCGCGGGCGGCCGAGTATTTTTCCAGGCAAAAAAAGTGAAGCGACGTACATGAATTCCCAAATCTATCATCGTCGTCAGTTCATCAAGGCTGTCACCTCAAGCGCGTCGCTGAGTTTGCTTAGTGGCACTGGAATGGCGGCCAATCGAAAATCCATCGGTCGCGTCGTGGTAATTGGCGGCGGCTTTGGCGGTGCGACGGCAGCGAAATATTTGCGCATGTGGAGTGAAGGCCGCATCGATGTGACCTTGATTGAACGTAACAAGGAGTTCGTTTCCTGTCCGGCATCGAACGAAGTCATCGCCGGCTATCGTGACTTCAATACCTTGCGCCACAGTTACGATCTACTTCAAAAAAACTGGGGCGTCAGGATCGTGCACGCCAACGCGACCGCCGTCGACGCAGACAAACACCGCATCAAAACTGAGCGTGGCGATGATTTCGCCTATGACCATTTGGTCGTCGCGCCGGGCATCGATTTCATCTACGATGAAATCGGCGGCTACACCGAAGCGGCACGCGAAAAGATTTTGCACGCCTGGAAAGCCGGATCGCAAACTGTTGCTCTGCGCAAGCAATTGCTCGCCATGCCCGACGGTGGTGTATTTGTCATATCGATCCCCAAAGCGCCTATGCGCTGCCCGCCGGGGCCTTATGAACGTGCCTGTCTGGTCGCCGCTTATTTCAAAACGCACAAACCGAAATCGAAAGT